>NZ_PSWL01000021.1:0-75212 GCF_002932755.1 Rathayibacter sp. AY1B6 | reverse complement strand
CCGCGAAGGAGACGCACTCCGGCGCGCGCGCCGCGCACGGGGCGCCCCCCCCCCCCCCCGGACAGCACGAAGGCCCGCGATCGTCGAACACGGGCCTTCGGGACGCTCACCACCGGCGCTCGGCCGGTCGGGCTCACTCGTAGAGGTGGAAAGTGCCGGCGCAATCGGCCGAGCAGAAGCCGTCGCGGCGTCGGGCCGAGGCCGCCCCGCATGCTTCGCAGCGGCGGCGTCCGAGCATCCGCGAGATCAGGCTCTGAGGCGCCGACGCGACCACCGAGACCGGGGTGTCGGGTCGCACGGGGACTCCCGTGGTCGAATCGAGCTGGATCCCAGCGGTGTCGAGCGTGGCGCGAAGCATCCGTGTTCCTTCCGATCGGTGAACCATGTGGGAGCACTGTATTGCCAGTCCCTGAGATTCTGCGAAGGGCTTGACGCGGCTCGCGATCGAGAGTAGCTCAAAGCGACACCTGTCGGTCAGTCGGGATCGACCCGGGAGACGACGAACAGCCGCGCGCCCTCCTGGCGGAGAGCAGCGCGGCTGTTCGGGGTGTCGAGGATCGGCGGGCGGACGACACCGGAGCTCACGGGAGCGCGGCGTCGGACCCGGAACGACCCGGGAAGCGGGGCTAGTACGCGCCGCTGGTGCTCCGGGTGTCGATCGCCACCGTCGATGCGGGCACCGGCACCGGTCGCAGGGCGGGGAGCGAGGCGCTCCTGCCCGTGCGGAACGGCAGCAGGACGAGCATGACGGGGAGAAGGACGATCCACAGGAGGACCGACAGCGCGAGACGCGCCCAGATGGAAAGAATATTGAGCATGTTTGTGCCGCCTTCGGGTGACGGTAGAGGTGAACTTCGCGAACAATATCATCGAGCAGTCGGGGGGAGAAGAGTAGAATTGCGACACTGATCGCGCCTCTCCCGCCACGCCCCCGAGCGGTCTGTCATCCCTCATTCGTCGCCCGGCGCCGATCGGATGGGTCGATCCCGCAACCGATCGACACACGGCCCGCGCAGTGCGTCTTCCTGAGAGCCGGGCCGTAGGGTGAGCGCGTGAAGATCCTTGTCGTCGAAGACGATCCAGCCATGGGTGAGGCCCTCGTCGGCGGCCTCGAAGACGCCGGCTACGAGGCCGTGCTCACCACCAACGGCATCGACGCGCTCGTCGCGTTCAGCAACGCCGAGTTCTCGGCCGCCATCGTGGACGTCATGCTCCCGGCGATGTCGGGCTTCGAGATCTGCCGCCGGATCCGCGAGCTCGGCCGGCCCACGCCGATCATGCTGCTGACCGCGCGGGACGCGATCGAGGACCGCGTCTTCGGCCTCGACGCCGGAGCGGACGACTACCTCACCAAGCCGTTCGCGTTCACCGAGCTCAACGCGCGCCTCCGGGCCCTCCTGCGCCGCAGCCCGTCGCTGATGTCCACCTCCATCGACGTCGGACGCATCACTGTGGACGGATCGAGCATCCGCCGCACCGCCGACGGCTCGCGCATCCACGTCAGCCCGAAGGAGCTCGAGCTCCTCAAGCTCCTCATCACTCCCGTCGGCTCCGTCGTGACCCGGCAGCGGATCCTCTCGGAGATCTGGGGCGGCGGCGAGATCGTCGACAACAACATCGTCGACCAGTACGTCAGCTACCTGCGCAAGAAGCTCCCGACCGAGGACACGGGCGTCAGCATCGTGACCGTCCGCGGCAAGGGCTACTTCCTCCGCCCGGTCGAGTAGCCCGTGTCGCGGATGAGCACGGCACGCCGCCGGGTCGGCGCGCTCTCGATCCGCGCGAGGATCACCGTCGGAACGGTGGCGGTGGCGACCGCCCTCTTCGCGCTCGCGGCGCTGCTCTTCTACCAGGTGGTCACCGGCATCGTCGACCGCAGCGAGCGGACGATCCTGATGTCGATCGAGGACGAGGTGCGCCGCGACATCTCCGCGGGCAACGTCCCGCGCACGCAGGGCTCGTCGACCGGCCAGCTGTTCCTGGCCCTCGCGCCCGACGGGAGCGTCAGCACCTCGACCATGCCCTCGCGCCTGAGCGGCGCAGTGCTGGGCGCTCTGGCGGAGAAGCCCGCCGACACCTCGCCGCGGTACGCCGACGTGACGACGGCGAACGGCAGCTACCTGGTCCGCTTCACGGCCATCGAGAGCGACCGCGGCGTCTGGCAGGTCGCCTCCGCCCGCGACCAGGCCGCCTCGCAGCTCGTCCTCGACGACTTCGCCCACGTGCTGGTCTACGCCGCGATCTTCCTCGTCGTCACGTTCGGGCTCGCCTCGTGGATCCTGACGGGCGCGGCACTCGCCCCGGTGCGCCGGATGCGGGCGCGAGCGGATCAGATCGCCGCCGAGCCCGGGCAGGGCGACCAGCTCCCGGTCGTCGGCACGCGCGACGAGATCGACGAGCTCGCCGTGACGCTGAACGCGTTCCTGACCAAGCAGACCGCGTCGCTGGCCCGCGAGAAGCAGATGGTGTCGGATGCGAGCCACGAGCTCCGCACGCCCCTCGCCGCACTCTCGGCGCAGCTCGAGATCGCCCACCACCGCGTCGACGACCCCGTCGCGGTCGACCGGGTCATCCTCGACGCGCAGAAGAGCGTCGACCGCCTCGTGCGCCTCGCCTCCGCCCTGCTCGACATCTCGCGCATCGAGAGCCGCACCGTCCGCCCGACCGCTCCCTTCGCCGAGCTCGTCGACGAACTGGTGGGCGCCGTGGACCGCACGCGTCTGCTGGCCTCGGAGTCGGGGGTGGAGATCGACTACGAGATCGACGAGCGCGAGCCCGCGCGGCTCTACGCGGTCGCGTCCCAGGACTTCGGACGCGTGATCGACAACCTCGTGAGGAACGCGATCCAGGCCATGAACGGCGGCGGCATGATCGTCGCCTCCCTCTCGCAGGCGGACGGGCGCCTGATGCTCAGCGTCTCGGACGACGGACCGGGGATGCCCGACACCTTCATCCCGGTCGCCTTCGACCGCTTCTCCCGCCCGGACGACTCCCGGACCCTCGCCTCCGGCGGCAGCGGTCTGGGACTGGCCCTGGTGCACACCACCGTGCTCTCGGCCGGCGGGACGGTCGCCTTGGTCAACCGCTCCCCCCGCGGTCTCGCGGTCGACATCGTCCTCCCGCCCGTCGGCTCCGCCTGAGCCGCCCCGCCCGGGAACGACGAAGGCCCCCGGCGGACCGGAGGCCTTCGTGGAGGATCGTCAGCGCGGGTCGTCCTCGGGGCGGACGGGCTGCGGCTGCGGGTCGCCGACCGCGGCGGGCGGCGGAGCCCAGGCCGCCTGCGGAGCCTCTGCCGGGGCGGTGCCGTCGAGCAGGTTGCGCGCGCGGTTGACCACCTCGGGGTCCACGAGCACGGAGTAGCTGGTCGCGATCACCTGCATGGTCGAGGTGAAGTCGCGACGGCGGCGGTTCACGGCGTAGGAGGCGAGCCCGAAGAGCATTCCGAAGCCGGCGCCCAGCAGCACCGCCGCGATGAGGAAGGAGAACTCCGTCGTCGGCGAGAAGATGATGAGCAGGAGGCCCAGGAACACGCCGAGCCACGCGCCGGAGGCCGCTCCGGCGAGGGCGACACGGCCCCAGGTCAGCTTGCCGGTCACCCGCTCGACGCTCTTGAGCTCGTTGCCGATGATGGCGAGCTGGCGCACGGGGAAGTCGGCGCGGGCGAGCACGTCCACGGCGGCCTGCGCCTCCTGGTACGTGTCGAACGTGGCGAGGATCTCCCCGCGCGGGATCGTGGGGAAGGCCGGCCCTCGGCCGTTGAACGGCGTCTGCTGAGTCACCCGGACAGAATCGCACAGGCCTCTTGAAGGTCTCTGAACGGATTCGGAGAACCGGCCGAGGGCGGGCCGGGAACGCTCGGCGTCCGCCCGGCTGCACGGCACTAGGTTTGTAGCCGTGAGTTCCGCCAGAGTCTTCGTCGCGCGCTTGGCCGGATGCAGTGTCTTCGACCCGGCGGGCGACCGCGTCGGCAAGGTCCGCGACGTGCTCCTGGTCTACCGGCAGAACGACGCCCCGCGCGTGGTCGGCCTGGTGGTCGAGATCCCCGGGCGCCGTCGCGTCTTCGTGTCGATCGGCCGGGTCACCAGCATCGGCAGCGGCCAGATCATCACCACCGGGCTCATCAACGTGCGCCGCTTCGAGCAGCGGGGCGGCGAGGTCCGCGTCATCGCCGAGCTCCTCGGCCGCCGGGTGAGCTTCGTGGACGGCTCCGGTGACGCGGTCGTCGAGGACGTCGCGATCGAGGAGGCCGCTCCCGGCGAGTGGGAGCTCGCGCAGCTCTTCGTCCGCCGGCCCAAGACCAGCCCCTCCCCCTTCGCCAAGGGCGCGACCGCCTTCGCCGGCTGGCGCGAGGTCCGCGAGAGCGTCTCGACCGAGGCCCAGTCCGCCGAGCAGTACGTCGCCAGCCTCTCCGAGCTCAAGCCCGCCGACCTCGCCAGCACCCTCCTCGACCTGCCGCAGCAGCGGATGCTCGAGGTCGCCGGCGAGCTCTCGGACGACCGCCTCGCGGACGTGCTCGAGGAGATGCCCGAGAGCGAGCAGGTCGAGATCCTCGGCCGGCTGGACGACGACCGTGCCGCCGACGTGCTCGACCAGATGCAGCCGGACGACGCGGCCGACCTGATCGCGCAGCTCTCGGAGGAGCGCGGCGAGGCGCTCCTGGAGCTGATGGAGCCCGAGGAGGCGGACGACGTCCGCATGCTCCTCACCTACGCTCCGGAGTCCGCCGGCGGTCTGATGACGACGGAGCCGATCATCGTCTCCTCCGAGGCGACCGTCGCCGAGGGGCTCGCCCTCATCCGCCGCCACGAGCTCGCCCCGGCCCTCGGGGCCGCCGTCTGCGTCACGCTGCCCCCCTACGAGCCGCCGACCGGCCGCTTCCTCGGGATGGTGCACTTCCAGCGGATGCTCCGCTACCCGCCGCACGAGCGCCTCGGCACCCTGCTCGACCAGAGCATGGACCCGATCACGCCCGAGACCTCGGCGGCCGAGGTCGCCCGGATCCTGGCCAGCTACAACCTCGTCTCGGTGCCGGTCGTCGATGCGTCCCACCGCCTCGTCGGCGTGGTGACCATCGACGACGTCCTCGACTACCTCCTCCCCGACGACTGGCGCAGCCACGGCGACGACGACGAACCGAGGAAGCCGGTGACGACGGCGACGCAGGGCGTCCCGCTCGTGCCGCCGGCACCCGCGGCGACAGGCAGGACACGACGGGGACGGAGGGGCGCGCGTGGCTAGGGACAGCAAGCAGGACCGGCGCCTGGACGCCCCGAAGGGGCTGCGCACCCGCGTCCTCTCGCGGCGGAACCGCCCGAGCAGCGACCGCTTCGGCCGGCTGACCGAGTCGTTCGCCCGCGGGATGGGCACGCCGTGGTTCCTGGTCGGGATGACGATCTTCTGCGTCTTCTGGCTGATGTTCAACACCTACGGGCCCGCGGACGCGCGCTTCGACTCGCAGGCCCTCGGCTTCACCGTGCTGACGCTGATCCTCTCGCTGCAGGCCTCCTACGCGGCGCCGCTGCTGCTGCTCGCGCAGAACCGCCAGGACGACCGCGACCGCGTGCAGATCGAGCAGGACCGGCAGCGGGCCGAGCGCAACCTCGCGGACACCGAGTACCTCGCGCGCGAGGTCGTGGCCCTGCGCCTGGCGATCCGCGACATGGCGAGCAAGGACTTCATCCGCTCGGAGCTGCGCGGCCTGCTCGAGGAGCTCGAGAAGGATCGGGCGCAGGCGCCCGAGCGGCGCGATGCCTGACGTCGCCGCGATCGAGACCGCCGTCAGGGCGGCTCTCGCGCGCGTCGTCGATCCGGAGATCCGGAAGCCCATCACCGAGCTCGACATGCTCGAGTCGGTCGAGGCGGCCGTCGACGGCGCGGTCCGCGTCGCGATCCGACTGACCATCGTCGGCTGCCCCGCCGCCTCCGCTATCGAGCGCGACGTCCGCGAGGCCGCGGCCTCGGCTCCCGGAGTCACGGCCGTCGACGTCGTGGTCGGAGTCATGACGCCGGCGCAGCGCACCGCCCTCACCGAGCGCCTCCAGGGCGGCCGCCGGAGCATGCCCTTCGGCCCGGACTCGCTCACCCGCGTCTACGCGGTCACCAGCGGCAAGGGCGGTGTCGGCAAGTCGACCGTCACCGCCAACCTCGCGGTCGCCCTCGCCCAGCGGGGGCTCGCGGTCGGCCTGGTGGACGCCGACGTGCACGGCTTCTCCATCCCCGGCCTGCTCGGGCTGATGCACGACGGGCGCGTCGCGGGGCCCACCCGCGTCGGCGAGCTGATGCTGCCGCCGGTGGCGCACGGCGTGAAGGTCATCTCGATCGGGATGTTCCTCGAGGGCGACACCCGAGGGGCCGCCGTCTCGTGGCGCGGGCCCATGCTGCACCGCACGATCTCCCAGTTCCTCACCGACGTGTACTTCGGCGACCTCGACGTGCTCCTGCTCGATCTGCCTCCGGGGACGGGGGACGTGGCGATCTCGATCGGGCAGCTGCTCCCGCACGCGGAGGTGCTGATCGTCACCACACCGCAGCCGGCGGCCGCCGACGTGGCCGAGCGCAGCGGGGCGCTCGCCCGCCAGTCGGGTCAGCGCATCATCGGAGTGGTCGAGAACATGTCCGGGCTCCCCCAGCCCGACGGCTCGGTACTGGAGCTCTTCGGCAGCGGAGGCGGAACCGAGGTCGCGCGTCGGCTCACCACGGCGGGCGACGAGGTGCCGCTGCTCGCGTCGCTGCCGATCTCCGTGGCGCTGCGGGCGGGGGGCGACGAGGGCGTGCCCGTCGTCGTCGGCGATCCGGAGGATCCTGCTGCCCGGGCGATCGACGCCCTGGCGGCGACGCTCGCCGCGCGGCCGCGAGGACTGACCGGCCGTCGGCTCCCGCTCGCCGTCGGCTGACTCCTCCGCACCCCTTCGTACGGGCGGCGTCGGTCGAGACGCCTTCCCGGTGCTCCTCACGGAGCAGGGGTCAGGTGGCCTCGGAGTCGATCGGCGGCGGAGCGACGCTCGAGAGCGTTCCGGACGAGACGGAGCGCTGCATCGTTGTGTAGTAGCTGTCCTGCACCGAGCCGGTTCCGCCCGGCACGACCGGAGCGGCGACAGCGGTGGGCGGCTTCACCGTGGGGGCCGGATCGTCCTCGAGCAGAGCGTCGCGGATGATGCGGCGGGGATCGTACTGACGCGGGTCGAGCTTCTTCCAGTCGACGTCGTTGAACTCGTCGCCCATCTCGTCCTTGACGCGCTCCCTGGCCTGCGTGGCGAATCCGCGCACCTTGCGCACGAGCTGCCCGAGCTGGGCGGCGTAGTGCGGGAGGCGGTCGGGACCCAGCACGAAGACGGCGATGACCCCGATGATGAGGAGCTTGTCGAACGTCAGACCGAACACGAGGACAACACTAACCCGCCGCGCCTCCCTCGCGGAGCCCGCGCGCCACCGTACCCTGACGATGCCCGGGCGCGATCCGCCCGGTGCACCGATCAGAGGAGCGCCCCCGTGTCCGACAAGGATGCCAACTGGAAGTACGCCGAGGACGCGGTCGTCGAGTCGGAGGCCATCGCCTCGGCCCGCCGGCTCTCGGTCGAGCTGGGCATCGACGCCGTCTTCCCCTCCATCGGCGCGCAGGCCGCGCTGGTCGCCGCGGCGGCCCGCGCGACCTCCATCATCGAGATCGGCACCGGCACCGGAGTGAGCGGCCTGTGGCTGCTCGACGGCGCCCCCGAGGCCATGCTCACCTCGATCGACTCCGAGGCGGTGCATCAGCAGCACGCGCGCGCTCAGTTCCACGAGGCGGGCATCTCGCCCAACCGGCTCCGGCTCATCCCGGGCCGCGCCCTCGAGGTGCTGCCGCGGATGAACGAGAACTCCTACGACATCGTCTTCGTCGACGGCGATCCGCTGCAGGTCATCGAGAACGTCGAGCACGCGCTGCGGCTCGTCCGCCCGGGCGGGACGGTCCTCGTCCCCCACGCGCTGTGGCGCGGACGCGTGGCCAACCCCGCTCAGCGCGACGAGATCGCGACCGCCTTCCGCACGCTGGTGGCCGAGGTCTGCGCCTCCCCCGCCGTGGTCAGCGTGCTCTCGCCGATCGGCGACGGCCTGCTGCAGGCCAACAAGCGCCGCGCCTGACGAGCGCTGCTCCACCGGGACAGACGGAACGCCCGCCGCACGGTGTGCGACGGGCGTTCACGACGGTGCGGATCAGGCGGGAGACACCACCGACGCGAGCGCGTCGTGCAGCTCTTTCGCCTCTGCATCGTTGACCGAGACGACGAGGCGTCCGCCTCCTTCGAGCGGAACGCGCACGACGATGAGTCGGCCCTCCTTAACAGCCTCCATCGGTCCGTCTCCGGTCCTCGGCTTCATGGCCGCCATAGAGTTCCCCTTTCGTGACGTACCCCTCTATTATCGTGCATCCGCGGGGGTGATCCGAACCGCGCCCGGAAGTCGGGCGTCAGCCGATCACGGCGGAGACCAGTCGCCCGGGGTGAACACCCAGCACAGGAGCACCCAGACGATCTGCCCGACGATCGATGCGGCCACCACGAACACCCTCAGGAGGGTCGACCGCGGCACCGCGAGCGCCCCGGCCAGCGGGAACATCGGCATCAGGATGCGGAACGTGCTCGACTGCGGGTAGAAGAACGCGAAGAGGTAGATCGCGTAGCCGCCGACCCAGAGCCGCGAGAAGACGTCGAGGCTGCGCGTGGCCCGCGAGAACAGGATCGCCAGGAATCCGAGCACCACCACGACGGTGATGCCCATCCCCGTGATCGGCGAGCCGAACCAGAGGCCTCCCCACCAGCCTCCGCCGGCGAACCAGGAGGTGAACGGGATGAGCTCGCCCTCGCCGATGAAGACGCTGCGCCAGGCGAGCTCGGTGTCTGTGTACGCGGTGAAGGAGCCGGTGACCGCCCAGGCGATGAGAAGCCAGGCGAAGCCGACCGCGAGGGACCAGACCGTGAGGGACACCGTGAAGGCGAACTCCCGGCGGGCGAACGGCTCGGTGCCGCGCACGTGGCGCCAGACGCGGTAGAGGAAGTAGAGGCCCGTCATCGCCGCGATCGCGAGACCGCTCGGGCGCAGGAGCCCCACGACCAGCACGACGGGGAACGTCCAGATCCACTTGCGGCGCACCAGCAGGAGGAGCAGCACGGCCGTCAGGAGGATGCCGCCGGACTCCGCGTAGCCGATCTGCAGGATCGGCGACGTCGGAGCGACGCAGAAGAAGACGATCCCCATCAGCGCCTGGCCCTCGCTGAGCGAGACGCGGAACAGCCGGTAGATCACCAGGCACGCGGCTGCACTGCAGACCAGGGCGACGAGCACGGCCGCGTTCGCCCAGTCGAGCCCGGTGATGTTCATCAGGCCGCGGACGGTGAACGGGTAGACGGGCATGAACGCCCAGGGGTTCTGCTCGACGGCTCCGGACGGCGAGAGCGGCAGGACCGACGGGTACCCCGTCATCCCGATCCGCTCGTACCAGCCGCCGTCCCACGTCGTCGCGAACCGGACGTAGGTGTCGCGGAGTCCCGTCCACTCGACGCCCTGACGCACGGCGCCGACCCGGAGCATGATCACGGTCGTGACGACCCGGGACACGGCGAAGACCAGGAGCACCTGGATCCACCACGGGATCCTCCGGAGCACGGACCAGCGGGAGCGGGGCGGGGAGGCGTCCTCCGTCTCCGGCGCGATCGCGGTGGCGCTCACGCGAGCGGCCCGCGGTCCGTCGAGGAGGCGGAGGGAGTCGTCAGCGGGGGGCGGGCGGGAGTCGCCGCGGCTCGCCGGCGTGTCGGCCGAAGGAGGGGCGACGCGTGTCGCGGCTCACCGGCTGGCGTGAGGGGAGACATTCCGACGAGCATACCCGCGCGGGAGTCGGGAGTCCCCGGAGGGGCACCGCGCCGGCTGCACGCGCGGAGCGATCACGGCGGAGTCCAGTCCGATCCGGCGACGGCCCAGCACAGCGAGATCCAGACGATCTGGCCGCCGATCCCGAGCAGGACCAGCGCGACGCGGAAGACCGGCGAGCGCGGGACCGCCAGCGCTCCGACGAGCGGGAACATCGGGCCCAGCAGCCGGAAGGTGCTCGACTGCGGGAAGAAGAAGGCCAGCAGGTAAACGCCGTACCCGGCGACCCAGGCCCGGCTGAAAAGGTCCAGCCTCCGCGTCCACGGTGCGGCGAGGACGCCGACGAACGCCGCCAGCAGGAGCACCACCAGCACGACGCCCACGGCCGGAGCCCCGAACCACCACGAGCCCCACCAGGCGCCGCCCTGGAACCACGGGGTCAGCGGGAGCAGCTCCTGGTAGCCGATGTAGACCGCGCGCCAGGCCAGCTCGGTGTCGGTGTACGCGGTCATCGACCCGGTGACGGCCCACGCCACGGCGGGCCAGAGGAAGCCGACCACGAGCCCCCACGCCGTCAGCCCCAGGGCCGGCAGCCACTCCGACCGCGGGAACGGCTCCGTGCGGCGCCGGACGGACCGGTAGACGACGTAGAGGCCCAGCGCGGCGGCGAAGGCGAGCCCGCTCGGCCGCGTCAGGCCCAGCAGCAGCACCACCGGCACGACCGCGAGCCAGCGGCGCCGCACCAGGAGGAGGAGCGTGATCGCGGTCAGGAGCATCGCCATCGACTCCGCGTAGGCGAGCTGGATCAGCGGCGAAGTCGGCGCCACGCAGAACAGCAGCACCGCCGTCAGCGACTGCGACTCGCCGAGGGAGTGCCGGAAGAGGCGATACAGGACGAGGCAGGTGCCGGCTCCGCAGAGCACGGAGACGGTGACGGCCGCCGGAGCCCAGGTGAGGCCCGTGACCGCCATCAGCACCTTCACGACACCGGGATAGAGAGGCATGAACGCCCAGGCGTTCTCCCCCACGTGCCCGTCCTGCGTGATCGGCAGGAAGCCGGGGTAGCCGGTGGCCGCGATGATCTCGTACCAGCGGCCGTCCCACATCGACGCGAACGCCGAGTAGGACGGGGAGGGCCCGGTCCACGGGTTCGCGAGCTGGTGCGCAGCGAACTGCAGCAGGATCACGGTCGTGATCACACGGGTCGCGACGTACACCAGGAGGACCCGCGCCCACCACGGGACCAGGCGCAGGCGGAGGCGGACGGGGACGGCCGTGGCGGTCGCGCTCACGAGGACGCTGTCAGCCAGCGACGCAGGCTCTCGGCGCACTCGGTGATCTCGTGCACCGCCACGCGCTCGTCGTCGGCGTGGGCGCGGAGCGGATCGCCGGGCCCGTAGTTGACCGCGGGGATGCCCAGGGCGGAGAACCGGGCGACGTCCGTCCAGCCGTACTTCGGCTTCGCCTCCGCTCCGACGGCCGCGAGGAAGGCCTGAGCGAGAGGCGCGTCCAGGCCCGGGCGGGCCCCCTCGGCCAGATCGTCCACCGTCACCTCGAAGCCCTCGAACAGCTCCTGCAGGTGGGCGAGCGCCTCCTCCCCGGAGCGGTCGGGCGCGAAGCGGTAGTTCACCTGCACCGTGCAGAGGTCGGGGATCACGTTGCCCGCGACCCCGGCGGTGATCCGGACGGCGTTGACACCCTCCCGGTACACCAGCCCCTCGACCTCGACCTCGCGCGGCTCGTAGGCGGCGAGGCGGTCCAGGACGGGTGCGGCGGCGTGGATCGCGTTCTCGCCGACCCAGCTGCGGGCGGAGTGGGCTCGGACGCCGCGGGTCACCACGTCGACCCGCAGGGTTCCGTTGCAGCCGCCCTCCACAGCGCCGCTCGTCGGCTCGCCGAGGACGGCGAAATCGGCGGAGAAGAGATCGGGGCGGTGGCGGGAGAGGCGGCCCAGTCCGTTGAGGTCCGCCGCCACCTCCTCGTTGTCGTACCACATCCAGGTGATGTCGACGGCCGGATCGGTGAGCTCGGCGGCGAGGACGAGCTGCACGGCCACTCCCGCCTTCATGTCGACGGTCCCGCGGCCGACGAGGTGCTCGACGCCGTCGATCGTCTCGGCGACGACCGGCAGGTTGCCGTTCACCGGCACGGTGTCGAGGTGCCCGGCGATCACGACACGCTGCGCGAGACCGAGATTCGTGCGCGCCACGACGGTGTGACCGTCGCGGATCACCTCGAGGTGGTCGTACTGCTCGAGCGCCCACTGCACCGCGTCCGCGATCTCGAGCTCATCGCCCGAGACGGACGGGATGTCGCAGAGGATCCGCGTCAGGGCGACCGGATCGGTGCGCAGATCGAGCGGAGGGGCGGTGGTCGCATCGGCCATGCGCCCCAGGGTAGCGGCCGCACGCTCCGCGCTACCCTGATCGGCATGACCCTCGAGCATTCCGCAGACTCCTCCGCGCCCGCCTCCGCCTGGGGATACGGGCTCGCCACCGTGGCCGCCGACGGCACCGTCCTCGACACCTGGTTCCCGGAGCCGCGCCTCGGCACCATCCCGGCGGGCCGCGACCCCTGGATCGTGCCGGCGGAGTTCGAGGAGCAGGCCGGCGAGGATCCGCGCCGCGAGGTCCGGATCGACGTGGTCACGCTGCAGATCGACGTGCAGGCGCCGCCCGCCTCCACGTCCGACGCCTACCTGCGTCTGCACCTGCTCTCGCACCTCCTGGTCCGCCCGAACGAGGTGAACCTGGACGGCGTCTTCGCCCACCTGCCGAACGTGGTGTGGACGAACGCCGGTCCGGTCTCGCCGGAGTCGTTCACCCGCCTGCGCCCCTCGCTCCGCCGCCACGGCATCCAGGCCACCGGGATCGACAAGTTCCCGCGGCTGACCGACTACGTCACCCCCGCGAAGGTGCGCATCGCGGACACCTCGCGCGTCCGGCTCGGGGCGCACCTGGCGCCCGGCACCACGGTCATGCACGAGGGCTTCGTCAACTTCAACGCCGGGACCCTCGGCAGCTCGATGGTCGAGGGGCGCATCTCGCAGGGCGTCGTGGTCGGCGACGGCTCGGACATCGGCGGCGGCGCCTCCATCATGGGCACTCTCTCGGGCGGAGGAGTGCAGCGCGTCTCGATCGGCGCGCGGGCGCTGCTGGGTGCGAACTCGGGCATCGGCATCTCCCTCGGCGACGACACCGTCGTCGAGGCCGGCCTCTACGTGACCGCCGGCACCAAGGTGGTCGTGGTCGGCGGAGCGCCGCACGCCGACGGCGCCCCGCAGACCGTGAAGGCCGTGCAGCTCTCGGGCGTGCCGAACCTGCTCTTCCGTCGCAACTCCCTCACCGGCGCCGTCGAGGTCCTCCCCCGCACCGGCGCCGGCATCGAGCTGAACGCCGCCCTGCACGCCTGACCCCGCCGGCGCGCGCCCGCCCGGCCACCCTGCAGGTCGACACCTTGCCGGTCGAGCAGCCGCCCCAGGCGCCCTTGCTGGTCGAGTAGCCGCCCCAGGCGGCGTATCGAGACCCACCCCCACCCCCACGTTCACTCGGAACCCTTGCTGGTCGAGTAGCCGCCGCAGGCGGCGTATCGAGACCCACTCCCACCCCCACGCTCACTCGGAACCCTTGCTGGTCGAGTAGCCGCCGCAGGCGGCGTATCGAGACCCACCAATAAGCCGCCATTCGGTCGAGCATCGCCCTGGGCGGCGTATCGCCGTCTCCCACGCAGCGCGAGACGATCACTCCGCCTCATCGACCGGCGCCCGGGGCTCGAACCGCTTCTTCGCTGCACGACGCAACGCGGTGTAGTCGCCACGCATCAGGGCCTCCCGCTTGGCCCTGCTCCAGTTCTGGATCCGCTTCTCCCACCAGAACGCCTCGGCGATGTTCTCGAACTCCTCGTGCCAGAGGAGCCGGACCGGGAGTCGGGAGCGAGTGTAGGCAGCCCCGAGGCCCATCATGTGGGCGTCGACACGGCGGGCGAGAGTGCGAGTGCTTCCGACGTAGTAGCTGCCATCGGAGCATTCCAGGATGTAGACGGAAGGCATGAGCCCGAGCATGGCGATCGAGGTCGCCCACGTCCGTGTCTTCGGCGCCGATCGGGGAGAGGACGCAGGAGAGCGCGCCTGTGGAGGAGGTCTCGATACATCCGCTGCGCGGACTACTCGACCAGCAAGGTCCTGCGCGGACTACTCGACCAGCAAGGGACGGATCTGGTCCAGTCGGGAGCGGACGGGACCTCGCGAACAGCACGGACGCGAGGTCTCGATACGTCCGCTGCGCGGACTACTCGACCAGCAAGGGACCTGCGCGGACTACTCGACCAGCAAAGGGCTGACAAGGTCCAGGCGGGAGCGGACGGGACCTCGCGAACAGGACGGACGCGAGGTCTCGATACGCGGTCAGCGGTCGGTCGGCCAGTGGCGCTCGGGCGAGCCCATGTAGAGCTGCTGCGGGCGGCCGATCTTGGTCTGCTTGTCGGTGTTCATCTCGCGCCAGTGCGCGATCCAGCCGGGCAGGCGGCCGATCGCGAAGAGCACGGTGAACATCCGGGTCGGGAAGCCCATCGCCTTGTAGATGACGCCCGTGTAGAAGTCGACGTTCGGGTAGAGGCGCCGCTCCTTGAAGTAGTCGTCCTCGAGCGCGAGGGCCTCGAGCTCCATCGCGATGTCGAGCAGCGGGTCCTTCACGCCGAGGGCCTGCAGGACCTCCGAGGCGCTCTCCTTGACCAGCTTCGCGCGCGGGTCGTAGTTCTTGTACACCCGGTGGCCGAAGCCCATCAGGCGCACGCCCTCCTCCTTGTTCTTCACCCGCTCGACGAAGGTCGACACGCTCTCGCCCGACTCGCGGATCCGGCCGAGCATGGTGAGCACCGCCTCGTTCGCTCCGCCGTGCAGCGGGCCGAACAGGGCGTTGATGCCGGCCGACACGGAGGCGTAGAGGTTCGCCTCGGTGGAGCCGACGAGGCGGACGGTCGACGTCGACGCGTTCTGCTCGTGGTCCTCGTGGAGGATCAGGAGGCGGTCGAGCGCCTTCGAGAGCACCGGGTCGACCTGGTACTGCTCGGCCATCGTGCCGAAGTTGAGGCGGAGGAAGTTGTCGACGAAGCTCAGCGAGTTGTCCGGGTAGAGGAACGCCTGGCCGATCGCCTTCTTGTGGGCGTACGCCGCCATCACGGGCAGCTTCGCCAGGAGGCGGATGGTGGTGAGCTCCACCGCCTCCGGGTCCTTCGGGTTGGAGCTGTCCTCGTAGTACGTCGACAGGGCCGAGACTCCGGCCGAGAGCACCGACATGGGGTGCGCGCTGTGCGGGAGCGCGTCGAAGAAGCGCTTGAGGTCCTCGTGGAGGAGCGTGTGGCGGCGGATCCGCTCGTCGAAGCCCGCGAGCTCGTCGGCGGTCGGCAGCTCGCCGTAGATGAGGAGCCAGGCCACCTCGAGGTAGGTCGCGTTGGTGGCCACCTCCTCGATCGGGTAGCCGCGGTAGCGGAGGATCCCCTGGTCGCCGTCGATGTAGGTGATCTGCGACTTGGTGGCCGCCGTGTTCACGAAGCCGTAGTCGAGCGACATGAGACCGGTCTGCTTCGACAGCGTCGAGAAGTCGATGCTCGAGGAGCCGTCGACGCTCCGCAGGACCGGGAAGTCCGCGGTGCGGTCGCCGAAGGTGAGCGTGACCTTCTCGGGGAGCTCCTGCTCCGCCGGCGCGGGAGGCGGCGTCGTGGCGCTCCCGGTCGCGGACTCCGTGGAGCCCACCGTCGCGGTTCCGTCGCTCTGCGTGCCGGATTCGGTCACAACGCCTCCCAGGTCGTCGCGGTCGCACCCCGGAAGCGCTCGCGCGGAGCGGGCGGCGCCGGGTCTGGATCGTGGTGCAGCCGGGGCCTCGCGAGGCGCCGTCGACCGAACCACATACAGCCTATGGGCAAAGCGGGGGCACTGTGACATCGCCCAGCGCTGGGCCCGGGGCCTTGTCGGAACCCGCCAGGATCGGGTGCGTCGAGCGCCTCAGAGGCCGCCGGACAGGCGCTCGACGGCCGCGTCGATCCGCTCGTCGGAGGCCGTCAGCGAGAGGCGGACGTGCTCAGGGAAGCCGTCGCCGTAGAAGACGCCGGGGCCCGCGAGGACGCCGAGGCGGGCGAGCCGGTCGATGGACTCCCAGGCCGGGCGGCCCTCGGTCGCCCACAGGTAGAGGCCGGCCTCGCTGCGGTCGATCCGGAAGCCCGCGGACTCGAGGGCGGGCCGGAGGCGGTCGCGGCGGGAGCGGTAGCGCTCCTTCTGCGCGGCGACGTGCTCGTCGTCGGCGAGGGCGACGATCATCGCCTCCTGCAGCGGACCGGGCACGATCATGCCCGCGTGCTTGCGGACGGTCACCAGGCGCGCGATCAGGGACGCGTCCCCGGCGACGAAGGCGGCTCGGTAGCCGGCGAGGTTCGACTGCTTGCTCAGCGAGTAGACGCCGAGGACCCCGGTGCGGTCCTCGCCCACGACGCGCGGGTCGAGGACGCTCGGGATCGGCTCGCCGGCCCAGCGGCCGTCCCAGCCGAGCTCGGCGTAGCACTCGTCCCCGGCGATCACGGCACCCAGCTCACGGGCCCGGGCGACGGCGCGCTGCAGGGCGGGCACGTCGAGCACGGCGCCGTCGGGGTTGCCGGGAGAGTTGAGCCAGACCAGGCGGGTCGTCCCGGGCCACTCGGCGGGGTCGTCGGAGGCGAGCGCCCCGGCCCCGGCGATCGCCGCGCCCATCGCGTACGTCGGGTAGGCGGCGCGCGGATGCACGACCACGTCCCCCTCCCCGAGCCCGAGGAGGAAGGGCAGCCAGGCGACGAGCTCCTTGGAGCCGATCGTCGGCAGGACCTCGTCGACCCCGAGGCCCTCGACTCCGCGGCGCCGCGCGTACCAGGCGGCGATCGCCTCGCGCAGAGCGGGGGTGCCCACGGTCGTGGGGTAGGCGTGCGAGTCCGTCGCGCGGGCGAGCGCATCGCGGATGGGAGCGGGTGTCGGGTCCACCGGCGAGCCGATCGACAGGTCGACGATCCCGCCGGGGTGCTCCGCCGCGGTGCGGGCGAAGGGCGCCATCAGGTCCCAGGGGTAGTCGGGCAGCGCTCCGAGAGCCACGGGAACGGCCTCAGTGGCTCTGCGGAGGCAGCGCCGCGACGACCGGGTGGTCCTTCGCGATCACGCCGACCTTGGCGGCTCCGCCCGGGGAGCCGATCTCGTCGAAGAACTCGACGTTGGCCTTGTAGTAGTCGGACCACTCCTCGGGGAGGTCGTCCTCGTAGTAGATCGCCTCGACGGGGCAGACCGGCTCGCAGGCACCGCAGTCGACGCACTCGTCCGGGTGGATGTAGAGCGAGCGCTCGCCTTCGTAGATGCAGTCGACCGGGCACTCGTCGATGCAGGCGCGGTCTTTGACATCGACGCACGGAAGTGCGATCACGTAGGTCACGGTGCTCCAGGTCCCTTCGAACAGTGTCTCTATCGTACGGGGGCCGACGGGGCGTCGGCGTCCGCGGGACGCGGGGCGGCGGCGGGAGCGGCCGCCCGCAGCCGCGGCCAGGCGATCACGACCAGTGCGATGAGGGCGGGCAGGAAGGTCCAGGCCACGCCGAGGCCGTTCGCCGGGACGAGGACGGAGCCGCCGGTGCTGCGCAGGGCGAGCAGCCCGATCGTCCCGAGCAGGCCCATCGCGGTGCAGAACGCGACGAACCGGTCGATGAGCACGAGGCGCAGCCCGAGCAGGAGCAGCAGCACCCCGGCGAGGGAGGCGGCCAGGCCGACGGGGAGGACGACTCCGCCGACCTGCACGGTGCTCTGGTGGGCGACCGTCGTGATCGCTCCGACCACCGCGCCGACCGCGACTCCGGCGACGCCCGAGAGCACGCGCGACCCGAGCGTCGGGTGCTCCTCCGGCAGCGGCGTCGGACGGCCCGCCTGCGCGACCGGGCGGAAGCGCTCGATGCGGCCGATGGGGAACGGCGGGCCGCTGGAGAGCCGCGCCTCGTCGCCGTGGACCACCAGCTGCGTCGCGTGCGCCTCGTGAGCGGCTCGCTTGCGGGCGTGGTCCTCCGCTGTCAGCTCGATCACGACGTCGCCGGGCAGGGGCGGCGCAGCTTCGGGCAGCACCGCGAGGAAGCGCAGTCCCAGCAGCTCGGCGGCGCGCTCGGCGACCCGGGCCGTGCGGACGTGGTCGGGGTGGCCGTAGCCGCCGCCCGCGTCGTAGGAGAGCACGACTCCCGCGTCGACCTGGCGGAGGACGGCGACGAGATCGGCCACCTCCTCGTCCTCGGACGCGGCGGTGAAGGAGGCGGGATGCACCGGCTCGAGCGGCACCGGGACGCGGCCGGGACCCCACTGCATGCCGGAGTCGCGGTAGACGCGCGGAGCGAGCCCGGGTGCGCGGGCGCCCGCCTCGCCGAGGAAGAGGTGATCGGCGACGCCGAGGGCCGTCAGCGCGACGACGAGCTCGGTCGTGCGGTGCGCGGCCAGCTCGGCCGAGCCCTCGAGCGGAGCGAGGTCCTCGGGGATGACCTCGCCGCACTCGCCCCGCGTGGCGGTGACGACGGTGACGGAGGCGCCCTGCGCCACCAGTCGCGCCAGGGTCCCGCCCATGGTGATCGTCTCGTCGTCGGGGTGGGCGTGCACCGCCACCACCCGCTCCGCTGCTGCGTCCCGGCCCGCGTCCACTCTCCGCCTCTCGTCCTGCGCGGCCTCCGCTGCGGGCGCTTCTGGACAGCGACCGGGCAGCGGACTACAGTCGACCCGGGTTAGGCAAGGCTTACCGAACAACGGGGGCCTCGCCGACCGGATCGACTCGGGGCGGGAGTCGCCCCCTCCTCGTCCACCATCGACCAAGAGAACACGCGTGCTCGCAAACTACCTCATCGGCCTCCGCGAAGGCCTCGAAGCCGGCCTCGTCGTCGGCATCCTCGTGGCCTACCTGACCAAGCTCGGCCGGCGCGACGTGCTGCCGCGGCTGTGGACCGGCATCGCCGCCGCGATCGCGATCTCGCTCGTGACCGGTGCGATCCTCACCTGGGGCCCCTCGACCCTGTCGTTCCAGGCCCAGGAACTCATCGGCGGCGGCCTCTCGATCCTCGCGGTCGGCCTGGTCACGTGGATGATCTTCTGGATGGGCGCGAACGCCCGCAGCCTCAAGGGCGACCTCGAGTCCCGGCTCGACGGCGCCGTCGCAGGGTCGGCTCTCGGGATCGTGGTCCTCGGCTTCATCAGCGTCGGCCGCGAGGGCATCGAGACGGCGCTCTTCGTCTGGGCGAGCGTGTCCTCGAGCAGTGCGGGGTCGGGATCCAGCGCCTGGGTCGGCACGATCGGCGCACTGCTGGGCATCCTCAGCTCGGTGGTCATCGCGTACCTGATCTTCCGGGGCTTCGTCCGGATCGACCTCGGGCGCTTCTTCACCTGGACGGGCGGCTTCCTCATCCTGGTCGCGGCCGGCGTCCTCTCCTACGGCGTCGGCGACCTGCAGGAGGCGTCGCTCCTGCCCGGCTGGGGGACCCCGCTGTTCTCGCTCGGCCCGATCCTCCCGCCGCCCGTGACCGCCGTGGTCGGCGGCCTCTTCAACTACACGCCCGAGCCGACCGCGCTGCAGTTCGCCGCCTGGCTGCTCTACCTCGTCGTCGTCGGCGCCCTGTTCGTCCGCCAGGTCCGCCTGCGCGGCCCGCGACGGGGCAGCGCGGCCCCGATCGCCGCTCCCGCTCCCACCTCCGTCTGACCCGCTCCGGCCCCGCCGGCGCACTCGCCCCGATCCAGGAGAAGCATGTCCTCGCGCGCTCGTCCCACCCTCCCCCGCGTCACCCTCGGCCTCGCCGGCGCCGGCGCCCTGGCGCTGATCCTCACGGGCTGCGTGCCGAACACCCCCGCGTCCTCCTCCTCCGCCGCGCTCGACGTCGCGATCAGCGACGACGCCTGCGAGGTGTCGACGGCGACCGCCGAGGCGGGAGCGGTGACGTTCTCGCTGACCAACGGCGGCTCGGACGTCAACGAGTTCGAGATCCTGGCCGAGGACAAGCTGCGGATCGTGGGCGAGAAGGAGAACGTGACCCCGGGCCAGAGCGTCTCCTACGTCGCTCAGCTCGAGCCGGGCACCTACTACACCGCCTGCAAGTTCCAGCAGGTGGGCGCCCCGGTCGGGCTGAGCGAGTTCACCGTCACCGGTGAGGCCACCGCGCAGTCGGCGGACGAGAAGGCGGCGACGGAGGCGGCGGTCACCAACTACGTGGCGTACGTGAAGTCGCAGGTGGGCGAGCTGCTCCCCGCGGTCGCCGAGTTCGCGCAGGCCTACGAGGCCGGCGACGACGAGTCGGCGCGCGGCCTCTTCGCGTCGACCCGCGTCTTCTACGAGCGGATCGAGCCGACCGCGGAGGCGTTCGGCGACCTCGACCCGCGCATCGACTACCGCGAGGTCGACGCGGTCGCCGAGGGCCTGGACTGGACCGGCTTCCACCGCATCGAGAAGGACCTGTGGGCCCCCGCGGACGGTGCGCTCAACTCCGACGGCACGAGCGCGCTCCTCGACTGGGCGCCCTCCACCGCCGAGCAGCGCACGCAGTTCGGCCAGGGCCTCGTCGACGACGTGCAGAGCCTGGCCGACCTCGTGAACGCCCCCGGCTTCACCGTGTCGGTGGGCGACATCTCCAACGGCGCCATCGGCCTGCTCGACGAGGTCGCGGCCGGGAAGATCACGGGCGAGGAGGACTGGTGGTCGAGCACCGACCTCACGGACTTCGCGGCCAACGTCCAGGGCGCGGAGGTGGCGTTCGGCAACGTCGAGCCGATCGCGACCGCCAGCGGCGACGAGGGCGCCGACCTCACCGGGCGGATCACGCAGCGCTTCTCGGAGCTCGACGCTCTGCTCGCCCAGTACGGCTCGATCGACTCCGGCTTCGCCGCGTACTCCACCCTCACCGCGGATCAGAAGAAGGAGCTCTCGGACGCGGTCAACGCCCTCTCGGAGCCGCTCTCGCAGCTGACGCACACGGTGCTCGGCGTCGAGGAGCCGGCCGCGTAGTGGACGCCGCGCAGCACGAGGGAGCCCTGCCCGCGGATCCGGAGCAGTCCGCCGACGAGCCCCGCCGCCTCTCGCGGCGCGGGCTGCTCGGCCTCGTCTCGGCGGGGACCGCCGGACTGGCCGCCGGAGTGGGCGGCACGGTGGCCGTCACCTCCTCCGCGAGCGCGACGGCCTCCTCCGCCACGCGCACCGTGCCGTTCTTCGGCGCGAACCAGGCGGGGATCACCACCGCCGCGCAGGACCGGCTGCACTTCGCCGCGTTCGACCTCGCCGCGGGTACCACGCGCGAGGACCTCGTCGAGCTCCTGAAGGACTGGACGCTCGCCGCCTCGCGGATGACCCAGGGCCTCGAGGTCGGCGAGACCGGCGCGGTGGACGGGCCGGACACGGCTCCCCCGGAGGACACCGGGGAGGCGCTCGGGCTCGACGCCGCGTCCCTGACCGTCACGGTCGGCTTCGGACCCACGCTCTTCACGGACGAGTCCGGCGCCGACCGCTTCGGCCTCGCCGACCGCCGGCCTCCGGAGCTGCAGGCCCTGCCCCGCTTCCGCGGCGACGCGCTCGTCCCCTCGGCCGGCGGCGGCGACCTCTGCATCCAGGCCTGCGCGGACGACCCCCAGGTCGCCGTGCACGCCATCCGCAATCTGAGCCGGATCGCGTTCGGCCGGGCCTCGCTCCGCTGGTCGCAGCTCGGGTTCGGCCGCACCTCCTCGACGTCCACCGCCCAGGCGACTCCGCGCAACCTCTTCGGCTTCAAGGACGGCACGGCGAACGTGAAGTCCGAGGAGGCCGACGCGGTCCAGGAGCACGTCTGGGTCCCGTCCTCCGACGGCCCCGCGTGGATGGTCGGCGGCAGCTACCTGGTCGCGCGGAAGATCCGGATGATCATCGAGACCTGGGACCGCAGCCAGCTGGGCGAGCAGGAGCGGGTCATCGGCCGCAGCAAGGGGTCCGGCGCGCCGCTCTCGGGCGGCACGGAGTCCACCGAGCCCGATTTCGCGGCCGCCGGCGCCACCGGTGCCCCGCTGATCGATCAGGAGTCGCACGTGCGCCTCGCGCACCCGAGCGCGAACGACGGAGTGCGGCTCCTGCGGCGCGGCTACAACTTCGTCGACGGCAACGACGAGCTCGGACGCCTGAACGCGGGACTGTTCTTCCTCTCGTTCCAGCGCTCCCCCGAGCAGTTCGTCACCGTGCAGCGGAACCTCGCGACGGATGCACTGAACGAGTACGTGAAGCACGTCGGCTCGGCCGTGTTCGCCGTGCCGCCCGGCGCCCGCGACGAGAGCGACTTCCTCGGCTCCGGCCTCTTCGCCTGATCCCTGAGAGGACCCGCACTCCGTCCCAGGATCCGGCGGGCGCACTCCACGGAGCGCCGAAGCCTGCGCCCGTAGCGTCGTCGGCGATGTCCGGGAACAGTGCGAGAAGCGGCCTGACCAAGCGCGAGCGCCAGGAGCTCGCCCGAGCGCAGGCGCGGGAGCGCCGCGAAGCAGAGAGGCGCCGGCGGCGTCGGAACCGGCTGCTCGGGCAGGGCGGAGCGGTCGTCGGGCTCCTCGCGGTCGTGGCCCTGGTCTGCTGGAACGTCTGGTCGCAGCAGGAGGTCGCGAGCGCCGGCCCGGCGAACATGCTCAGCGACGGCATCGTCCTCGCGGGCGACGGCTCGGCCGTGACGGCGACGACGACCGCGGCGATCGCTCCGGGGGCCTCCCCCGTCCCGACCGACGAGAGCGCCACGCGGGCGGGCGGAGTCGTCGCCGTCGACCTCTACGTCGACTACCTCTGCCCGTACTGCGGGCAGTTCGAGAAGGCGAACGCCGAACAGCTGCAGTCGTGGCTGACGAAGGGGGCGATCACGCTCGAAATCCACCCGATCGCGATCCTCGACTCCTCCTCGGCCGGCTCCGAGTACTCCAGCCGGGCCGCGAACGCCGCTGCGTGCGTCGCCGACGAGGATCCGGACAGCTTCCTCGCCGTGAACGCGGCGCTCTTCGCGCAGCAGCCGGCGGAGGGGACGACGGGCCTGGACGACGACGCGCTGCGGGCGCTGGTGACCGGAGCGGGCGTCACCGACGACGACGTCCTCGCCTGCATGACGGCGGGCGAGTTCCGGCCCTGGGTGAAGGCCGCGACCCAGCGGGCCACCACGCAGCCGCTGGCGAACTCGTCCCTCGAGAAGCTGGAGTCGACGCCGACCGTGCTGGTGAACGGCGAGCAGTACACGGGGAAGCCGGACGACGCGGCGGCGTTCGTCTCCTTCGTCACCTCGACGCTCGAGGCGGAGTCCGCGACTCCCTCTCCCTCTCCGAGCCCGGCGGGGTGATCCGACCCGCAGGGAGGAGATCCTGCGGCACGCGCTGCAGGACCGCGCGGAGACGACGAGACCGGCCGGAGCATCGCTCCGGCCGGTCTCGTCGTGGGCGGGCGCCGAGGCGCCCGGGGCTCAGCCCTGCTTCTTGAGGCGGCTCGTCATGCGCGCGCGGGCGTTCGCGTCGAGCTCCACCTTGCGGATGCGGACGACCTCGGGGGTGACCTCGACGCACTCGTCCTCGCGAGCGAACTCGAGGCACTCCTCGAGCGTCAGCTGACGCGACGGCGTCATCGACTCGAAGGTGTCGGAGGTGGACTGACGCATGTTGGTCAGCTTCTTCTCCTTGGTGATGTTGACGTCCATGTCGTCGTTGCGCGAGTTCTCGCCGATCACCATGCCCTCGTAGACCTCCTCGGTGGGGTTCACGAAGAAGGTCATCCGCTCCTGGAGCGCGATGATGGCGAACGGGGTCACGACGCCGTTGCGGTCCGCGACGATCGATCCGTTGTTGCGGGTGACGATCGCGCCCGCCCACGGCTCGTAGCCGTGCAGGATCGCGTTCGCGATGCCGGTGCCGCGCGTGGTGGTGAGGAATTCGGTGCGGAAGCCGATCAGGCCGCGCGACGGGACGATGAACTCCATGCGGACCCAGCCGGTGCCGTGGTTCGACATGCCGTCCATGCGGCCCTTGCGGGCGGCGAGGAGCTGCGTGATCGCGCCGAGGTACTCCTCCGGCGCGTCGATCGTGAGGTGCTCGAAGGGCTCGTGCGTCTTGCCGTCGACCTGGCGGGTGACCACCTGGGGCTTGCCGACGGTCAGCTCGTAGCCCTCGCGGCGCATCTGCTCGACGAGGATGGCCAGCGCGAGCTCGCCGCGCCCCTGGACCTCCCACGAGTCGGGGCGTCCGATGTCGACGATCTTGAGCGACACGTTTCCGATGAGCTCGCGGTCGAGGCGGTCCTTGACCATGCGCGCCGTGAGCTTGTGGCCCTTGACCTTGCCGACGAGCGGCGAGGTGTTGGTGCCGATGGTCATCGAGATCGCCGGGTCGTCGACCGTGATGGCCGGCAGCGGGCGGATGTCCTCGGGGTCGGCGATGGTCTCGCCGATGGTGATCTCAGGGAAGCCCGCGATCGCGACGATGTCGCCGGGGCCCGCGGACTCGGCCGGGTAGCGGTCGAGCGCCTTGGTGATCAGCAGTTCGGTGATGCGCGCGTTGGTGTGGGTGCCGTCGTGGTGGACCCAGGCGACCGTCTGCCCCTTCTTGATCGTGCCGTTGAAGACGCGGAGGAGGGCGAGGCGGCCGAGGAACGGCGACGCGTCGAGGTTGGTGACGTGGGCCTGGAGGGGCGCGTCGTCGTCGTAGGTCGGCGCCGGGATGTGCTTGAGGATCGCCTCGAACAGCGGCTCCAGGTCCTCGGCGTCCGGCAGCGTGCCGTCCTCGGGCTTGTTCGCCGAGGCGCGGCCGGCCTTGCCGGAGGCGTAGACCACGGGGACGTCGAGGATCGCGTCGAGGTCGAGGTCCGGCACGTCGTCGGCCATGTCGGAGGCGAGGCCGAGGAGCAGGTCCTGGCTCTCGGCGACGACCTCGTCGATGCGCGCGTCGGGGCGGTCGGTCTTGTTGACCAGCAGGATGACGGGGAGCTTCGCCTCGAGCGCCTTGCGCAGCACGAAGCGGGTCTGGGGCAGCGGGCCCTCGGACGCGTCGACGAGGAGGCAGACGCCGTCGACCATCGACAGGCCGCGCTCGACCTCGCCTCCGAAGTCGGCGTGGCCCGGGGTGTCGATGACGTTGATGGTGATGGGACCGTCGCTCGCGTGCTTGCCGCTGTACGAGACAGCGGTGTTCTTCGCGAGGATCGTGATGCCCTTCTCGCGCTCGAGCTCGTTGGAGTCCATCGCGCGCTCGTCCACGTGGGCGTGCGCGTCGAAGGAGTTCGTCTGCTTGAGCATGGCGTCGACCAGCGTGGTCTTGCCATGGTCGACGTGGGCGACGATCGCGACGTTGCGCAGGTCGGAGCGGGTGGCACTTGCCATGGATACGGACTCGTCTCGTGTTCTCGTGCAAAAGGGGGACCATCCATCGTACCGCAGCGAGGCGTCCGCACGGCGAAGGGCCCCGGATCCCCGCTCCGGAGGGCTCCGAGGAGCGCTCCAGGCGGGGCCGGGGCCCTGGTGACCGTCGGTCAGACCGCGAACTCGATGCCGGCGCCGGGGATGGCGTCGAGCAGCTCGCGGGTGTACTCCTGCTGCGGCGAGTCGAACACGGTGTCCGTCGGCGCGTGCTCGACGATCCGGCCCTTCTGCATCACGCAGACGTCGTCGGCGATCACGCGCACCACCGCCAGGTCGTGCGTGATGAACAGGTAGGTGAGCCCGAGCTCGGCCTGCAGATCGGCGAGGAGGCGGAGGATCTGCGCCTGGACGAGGACGTCCAGAGCCGACACGGCCTCGTCGAGCACCACGATCTCCGGCTTCAGCGCGAGCGCGCGGGCGATCGCCACGCGCTGGCGCTGGCCGCCGGAGAGCTCGTTCGGGTACCGGCTCGCGATCACGCGCGGGAGGGACACCTGGTCGAGCAGCTCGAGGACGCGCTCGCGCTGCGACGTCCGGTCGCCGACCTTGTGCACCCGCAGCGGCTCCGAGATGGTGTTGCCGATGTTGTGCAGCGGGTCGAGCGAGCCGTACGGGTCCTGGAACACCGGCTGCATGGAGCGCCGGAGCGCCAGCATGTCGCGGCCCTTGAGCTTCTCGGTCCGGCGGCCGGCGATCGAGATCGCACCGGAGGTCGCCGTCTCGAGGCCCAGCACCAGGCGGGCGATGGTCGACTTGCCCGAGCCGGACTCGCCCACGAGCGCCGTGGTGGTGCCCTTCGGGATCGAGAACGACACGTTGTCGACGGCCGTGAAGTCCTCGGCCTTCAGGCCGCCGCGGCGGATCTTGAAGACCTTGGTGAGGCCGTCGACCTCGATCATCGGCGCGCCGGAGGCGACGGCGCCGGCGTGGTGCGCGGCACCCGCGCCGACCAGGTCGACCTCGCGGACGGCCTCCGACTCGCCGGGGACCGACTCCACGGCCCGCCCGGCCGTCGACTGGATGCGGCGCGACGCGAGGCTGGGCGCCGCCGCGATCAGGCGCTGCGTGTAGGGGTGCTGCGGGTTCTGCAGCACTTCCACCGACGCGCCGGACTCGACGATGCGGCCCTTGTACATGACGATGAGCTTTTCGGCGCGCTCGGCGGCGAGGCCCAGGTCGTGCGTGATGAAGAGCAGCGCGGTGCCGTCGGTCTTCGTCAGCGTCTCGAGGTGGTCGAGGATCCGGCGCTGGACCGTGACGTCGAGCGCCGAGGTGGGCTCGTCGGCGATCAGCAGCTGGGGAGCCGCGGCCAGGCCGATGCCGATCAGCACGCGCTGGCGCATGCCGCCGGAGAACTGGTGCGGGAACTGCTTGAGGCGCTTCTCCGCGTCGGCGAGGCCCGCGTTCTGCAGGACCTCGATCGCCTTGGCGCGCACCTCCTTGCGACCGGTCGCCAGGCCGTTGGCCTTGATGGTCTCCTCGACCTGGAAGCCGACCGACCACACGGGGTTGAGGTTCGACATCGGGTCCTGCGGGACGTAGCCGATGCGGCGGCCCCGGATGTCCTCGAGCTCGGTCCTCGTGGCCTTCGCGAGGTCCTTGCCGTCGAAGAGCACGGAGCCGGCGGTGACCTGGCCGGTGCCGGGGAGCAGGCCGATGATCGCGGCGGCGGTCGTCGACTTGCCGGAGCCCGACTCCCCCACGATCGCGACGGTCTGGCCGTGCTCGATCGTGAGGCTCACGCCGCGGAGGGCGGGGACCAGTCCGCTGCCGGTCTGGAAGCCGACCTCGAGGTCGGTGACCTCGAGCAGCGGCCCCCGCGGTGCGTTCGGTGTCGTGGCGGTCATCGGAGGGCCCTCGCCTTCGGGTCGAGCGCGTCGCGGAGCGACTCGCCGAGGAGGATGAAGCTCAGCACCGTGACCGTCAGGGCGATCGACGGGTAGATCAGCGTCTGCGGGTTGGTGCGCAGGTCGCGCTGGGCCTGGCTGATGTCGTTGCCCCACGACATGACCGAGCCGGGCAGGCCGACGCCGAGGAACGACAGCGTCGCCTCCGCGGTGATGGCCGCGCCGAGCGAGATCGTCGTGACGACGATGACGGGCGCGATCGAGTTCGGCAGCACGTGCCGGAACAGGATCGCCATGCGCGAGAGGCCCGTCGCGGTGGCGGCGCCGACGAAGTCGGACTGCTTCACGCGGAGGACCTCGGAGCGCAGGACGCGCGCCGTCGTCGGCCACGCGAACGCGCCGATCGCCAGGGCGATGACGAACACGTTCCGGTGGGCCGAGAAGACGGACATGATGACGACCGCGGCGAGGATGTAGGGGATCGAGAAGAAGATGTCGCCGAGGCGCATAATCACGGTGTCGACCCAGCCGCCGAAGAAGCCGGCCAGCGCGCCGCCGATGACGCCGGACACCGTCGTGATCACGATCACGATGAGGCCGACGGTCAGCGACGTGGACGTGCCGTGGATGATCCGCGAGAACACGTCGCAGCCCTGCTTGGTGTAGCCGAGCACGCTGCCGTCGCCGGGGCCCTGGTTGCTGAACGAGAGCGCGCACTGGCGGGGGTCCACCGAGGTGAACAGGCCCGGGAACAGCGCGACGGCGATGATGACGAGGATCAGGACGCCCGAGATCCAGAACATGGGGCGCTTGCGCAGGTCGCGCCACGCGTCGGTCCAGAGGTTGCTGGGCTTCTCGTCGAGGCTGACGGCGTCGACCGACGCGATCGGCGTCTCCTCGAGCGGGGCCACGAAGTGGTCGATGCGGCGGGACTTCTGCACGCCGCCGGTGGACTCATTTGGCATAGCGGATCCTCGGGTCGAGTACGGCGTAGAGCAGGTCGACGAGGATGTTCACCACGAGGTAGAACAGCACCATGACCGTGACGAAGGAGACGACGGTCGGCCGCTCCCCTCGAATGATCGCCTGATAGAGCGTGTTCCCGACTCCGGGAACGTTGAAGATGCCCTCGGTCACGGTCGCGCCGACGATCAGGAGGCCGAAGTCGGCTCCGAACTGCGTCGTGACCGGGATGAGCGAGTTGCGCAGGACGTGCACGGGGATGACGCGGCGTCGCGAGAGCCCCTTGCTGTACGCGGTGCGCACGAAGTCCGAGCCGGCCGTCTCGATGACCGAGCCGCGCGTGAGGCGGATGGCGGAGGCGACGACGAACAGGGCGAGCACGATCGCGGGCAGCAGCAGCCTCTGGAACGACGCGTCGGCTCCGACGGTCGGGGGGAACCACCCCAGCTGGATCGCGAAGAAGGACTGCGCGATGAAGCAGAGCACGAAGATCGGCACCGAGACGAGCAGGAGGCTGACGACCAGCGCGCTCGCGTCGAAGAAGCTGCCCTTGCGCAGGCCGCTGATGAGGCCGATGGTCAGCGCGACGACGATCTCGATGACGATCGCCATCATGGCCAGCGTCAGAGTGACCGGGAAGGTGCGGGCGAGGATCTCGTTGACGGACTGGCCGGAGAACGAGATGCCGAAGTCGCCGCGGACGACGCCTCCCAGGTAGTACAGGTACTGGACGAAGAAGGGCTCGTTCAGGTGGTACTGCTCCTCGAGGCGGGCGAGGAGCGCGGGGCTCGGCGTCTTGTCGCCGAAGAGCGACAGGAGCGGGTTCCCCGGCATGGAGAAGACCATGAAGTAGATGAGGAACGTGGTGCCGATGAGCACGGGGACGGCTTGCAGGATGCGTCGGACGATGTAGGCGAGCATGTCAGCCCAGCCGGTTCCGGAGTCGCATGGATGGGGACCTCATTCGATTGTGACCGAAACAGGGCGCTCCGCCCGTGCCGTGACCGGGTGGCCGACGGCACGGGCGAAGCGCCCCAGTGGTTCGAGCTTAGTTCTTGGTGATCTCGTAGTAGAGCGGCACCGAGTTCCAGCCGAACTCGACGTTCGACACGCCCTCGCCGTAGCCGCCGGTCACGTTCGCGTACCACAGGGGCAGCGACGGGAGGTCCTGCAGGAGGATCTCCTGGGCCTGCTGGAACGTCTTGTTCGCAGCGTCGGCGTCGGCGTCCGACAGGCCCTGCTGGAGCAGGGTGTCGAACTCGGGGTTGGAGTAGTCGCCGTCGTTGGACGAGGCGCCGGTCACGTAGAGCGGTCCGAGGAAGTTGTAGAGGCTCGGGTAGTCGGCCTGCCATCCGGTGCGGAACGCGGTCTCGATCGAGCGGTCGACGATCTTGGTGCGCGCCTCGGCGAAGGTCGGGTACGCGTCGCCCTCGGCGTCGATGCCCAGCGTGTTCTTGATCGAGTTGGTCACCGCGTCGACCCAGCCCTGGTGGCCGCCGTCAGCGTTGTAGGCGATCTTGAAGGTGCCGTCCCAGGGGCTGATCGCGTCGGCCTGAGCCCACAGCGCCTTGGCCTCGTCGGGGTTGTACTCGAGCACGTCCGCGCCGGAGAGGGCGTCGCTGTAGCCGTCGATCACCGGGGAGGTGAAGTCGGAGGCCGGGGTGCGGGTGCCCTCGAAGATCACGTCGGTGATCTCCTTGCGGTCGAAGGACATCGAGATCGCCTGGCGGCGGAGCTTGCCCTCCTCGCCGTCGAAGTGCGGGAGACGGCCCGGGATGGTGAAGGACTGGAACACGGCCGAGGGCTGGTTCACGGCGCGGTCGCCGAGGTCGCTCTCGAAGGTGCCGAAGGCGGAGTCCGGGATCTGGTCGATCACGTCGACGTTGCCGCCGAGGAGGTCGGCGTAGGAGGCGTCCTGCGTGGCGTAGAAGACGATCTTCAGGCCGCCGTTCTGGGCCTCGCGGGGGCCGGTGTACTCGTCGTTCTTGACGAGCTCGATCTGGACGTCGTGCTGCCACGCGTCGTCGCCGTCGAGCTTGTACGGGCCGTTGCCGATCGGGTTCTCACCGAAGGCGGCCATGTCGTCGAACGCGGCGGCCGGCAGCGGGTAGTACGCCGAGTAGCCGAGGCTGATCGGGAAGTCCGACTGCGGGGACTTGAGCGCCACGGTGAAGGTGGTGTCGTCCACGGCCTTGAGGCCGGTGAGCTCGCTGTCCTCGGTGTCGCTGAAGCCCTCGAAGTTCGAGAAGAACGACGCGCTGAGCTGGTTGTTCGACAGCTTGGCGCCGTAGTTCCACGCATCGATGAACGAGCTGGAGGTGACCGGGTCGCCGTTGGTGAAGGTCAGGCCCGACTTGATCGTGATGGTGTAGTTCTGCGCGTCGTCCGACTCGATGGACTCGGCGACGTCGTTCTCGGGGGCGCCCTTGGCGTCGTAGTAGACCAGGCCCGCGAAGATCTCGTCGAGGATCTTGCCGCCGCCCACCTCGTTGGTGTTCGTCGGGATCAGCGGGTTCTGCGGCTCGGAGCCGTTCGTGGAGATGATCGCGGCGGCGTCGCCTCCCGATGCACCTCCGCCCGAGTCGTTCGAGCTGCTGCAGCCGGCCAGGACCAGCGTGCTCGCGGCGACGAGCGCCAGAGCCCCGAATCCGTAACGTCTGATGTTCACTATTCCTCCAGTGGTGTGGGGGCGCGCGAGAAGTGGTTTCCCTGACGCGTGGAGTGCCGTGCGCGTGGCGACGGCGGCGGCGCACGAGACTGGTGGCCGTCGCGCGGATGCCTGGAACGAGACTATGTATTCGCTCGCTATCTGCACAAAAGCATGTGGCAACCGTTACACAGCGGTAACCGGGAGGTGGAATCCTTGCGTCTTTCTGCACGAAACGTGCGCACAGGGCGGCCGCCGCGCAACACATCGACTTCAGAGGAGACGCACGAAGTGTCCACCGACCTGTCAGGATCCGCGGTCTCGCCGCGCCGGATCCGCGTCGAGATCCTGCTGGTCCTCGGGCTCTCGCTGGGCGCCTCCGCGGTCTACTCGGTGGTCTCGATCGCCAACCGGCTCACCCGCTCGACCGCCCTGGCCGACCAGACCGCGACGATCAACGGCGCCCTCAGCGACCGCCCGGGCTTCGACCTCGTGTACCAGCTGCTCGCGCTCTTCTTCGATCTCGTGCCGGTCGCCCTCTGCGCGTTCCTGCTCTGGCAGAGCACGGGCCGGCCGCTCGGGCGGCTGGGACTCGACCTGCGCCGGCCCCTGGCGGACCTGGGGACCGGGACGATCCTGGCGGTGGCGATCGGCGCGCCGGGCATCGCCCTCTACGCCGTCGGCCGCGCGCTGGGGATCACCGTGGCGGTCGTGGCCTCCCCGCTCGACGCGTACTGGTGGACGGTGCCGGTGCTCGTGCTGTCCGCGATCCGCGCGGGGGTGCAGGAGGAGGTCGTCGTGATCGGCTACCTCTACGCGCGGCTCGGCGACCTGGGCTGGGGCCGGTGGCGGATCCTCGTGACCAGCGCACTGCTGCGGGGCAGCTACCACCTGTACCAGGGCATCGGGCCCTTCATCGGGAACGTGGTCATGGGAGTGGTGTTCGGGCTGTTCTACCAGCGCTTCGGCCGGACGCTGCCGCTCGTGATCGCCCACTCGATCATCGACATCGTCTCGTTCGTCGGCTACCCGCTCGCTGTCGCCCTCTGGCCCGAGCTGTTCGCGCCGCCGTCCCCGCAGACGTGACCTCGGACTGTTCGCAACCGAGGTCAGGAGGCACAGGCGCGCCCCTCGCGGCCCGTGGCGCCGATCCCACCTCGATCACGGACGGTCTGCAGGCCGGAGAGCCGACCAGAGGTGCTCGCGACGTCGGACGAGACCACGGATGACCGCCTCGGTCCGGTCCCAGGAGCCGACGATCTGACGAGTCGAGAGCCGGAGGCAGAGGTAGCCCTGCGCCGCGAGCTCGAGGCTGCGCCTGTAGTCCTCCTCCAGCTGGTGCGAACCGGAGTGGAAAGCGCGCCCGTCCGGCTCGAGCACGAGTCGGTCTCCGAGGACGACGTCGACCCGCCCGACCCGCGGGACATCGACCTGCGACCGCACGCGGACGCGCAGTCGGCGTCCGCACCGGCGGACCCTCGTCTCGAGTCCGGACTGCGCACGCGGCTCGATCTCGTCGAACACCCATCGCTTCCCGGCCGGGGCGAGAGCGCGAAGCCCGAGGAGATCGTCGAGATCGACGGCTCCGGAGTTCACGGCGCTGTCGAACGTCATCAGCGCGTCCTCCCCGTCGACGCACGCGAGCAGGTGCAGCAGAGAGGAGCGGAGTCCGTCGAGGGAGGAGGTCTCGTGCCCGCACCCCTCCCACCGGCGCCTGTGGAGCAGGACGCCGTTGCCCCCTCGACGCTCGGAGGCGTGTGGCGGGACGGCGACGTGCAGCTGCTCCGACTCGAGGACCCAGAGGCCGCGGGAGGAGAGCGCGGAGGCGCACGTGAGCACGCCGCCCGCAGCGACGGCGCGGCGCTGGGCGGACGGAACGGCCGGAACGGCGTACCACCCGCGCCTGAGCCGCAGGACCGCGCCGCGCTCGACGGCGGCCCTCAGCTGCCGCGGCGTGACGCCCGCACGTCGGAGCTGCTCGCTCGTCGCGACTCCGTCGAGCCCTGCCAGCACCTGCACCACGCGTTCCACACGGTCAGGCTCCCTCGTGCATCGGAGTCGCCGTGGGCCGTTCCCCCCGGATCGGGTGAACGGCGCCCCACTGCGCCCCTGTGAGGGACCGACGGTGTCCGCAACCGAGGGTGGGAGAGCCGAGAACGGGGTCGAGGCTCCGTTCCTGCTCTCTCACCCTCGGTCGCGACGAGCGCGTGCGGGCGGATCAGGCGAAGGCCTCGATGGGCGGGCAGGCGCAGACGAGGTTGCGGTCGCCGTAGGCCTGGTCGATCCGGCGGACCGGCGGCCAGTACTTGCCGCGCACCAGCGAGCGGACCGGGTAGACGGCCTCCTCGCGGCTGTAGGGGTGCGTCCACTCCTCGGCCGTCAGGCACTCGGCCGTGTGCGGGGCACCGCGCAGCGGGTTGTCGTCCACCGGCCACTCCCCCGCGCCGACCCGGTCGGCCTCCCGCTTGATCCCGATCATCGCGTCGATGAAGCGGTCGATCTCGGCGAGGTCCTCGCTCTCCGTCGGCTCGACCATCAGGGTCCCGGCGACGGGGAAGCTCATGGTCGGCGCGTGGAAGCCGTAGTCGACGAGGCGCTTGGCGACGTCGTCCACGGTCACTCCGGTCGCCGCGGTCAGCGGGCGGATGTCGAGGATGCACTCGTGCGCGACGAGCCCGTTGTCCCCCTTGTAGAGCACCGGGTAGTGCTCGCGCAGGCGCGCGGCGACGTAGTTGGCCGAGAGGACGGCCGCCCCGGTCGCGGCCCGCAGGCCCTCCTCGCCCATCATCCGGGCGTACGCCCACGAGATCGGCAGGATGCCGGGGCTGCCGTAGGGCGCCGCCGACACCGGCGCGCCGCCGTGGACGATCCGCTCGCCCTTCGTGCCCACGCCGTGCTCGAGCCGCTGCGCGAGCGGGTGGCCGGGCAGGAACGGCGCGAGGTGCGCCTTCGCGGCGACGGGCCCGACGCCGGGACCGCCTCCGCCGTGCGGGATGCAGAACGTCTTGTGCAGGTTGAGGTGCGAGACGTCGCCGCCGAAGTCGCCGAAGCGGGCGAAGCCGAGGAGCGCGTTGAGGTTCGCGCCGTCCACGTACACCTGTCCGCCCGCCTCGTGGACGAGGCGGCAGATCTCGGCGACCTCGTGCTCGTAGACGCCGTGGGTCGACGGGTAGGTGATCATCAGCGCGGCGAGGGAGCCCGCGTGCTCGGCGATCTTCGCCCGGAGGTCGTCCAGGTCGACGTTGCCGAGCTCGTCGCAGGCCACGACGACGACGCGCATGCCGGCGAGGACCGCGCTCGCGGCGTTGGTGCCGTGTGCGCTCGAGGGGATCAGGCAGACCGTGCGGTCCTCGTCGCCGTTGGAGCGGTGCCAGCCGCGGATCGCCAGCAGGCCCGCGAGCTCGCCCTGCGAGCCGGCGTTGGGCTGGAGCGACACGGAGTCGTAGCCGGTGAGGTGGGCGAGCCACCCCTCCAGCTGGTCGATCAGCGCCAGCGATCCCTGCACGTCCGCCTCGGGGGCGAACGGGTGCAGATCCGCGAACTCGGGCCAGCTGACCGCCTCCATCTCGGTGGCGGCGTTGAGCTTCATGGTGCAGGAGCCGAGCGGGATCATGCCGCGGTCGAGCGCGTAGTCCGAGTCGGCGAGGCGCTTGAGGTAGCGCATCATCGAGGTCTCGCTGTGGTGGCTGCTGAAGACCGGGTGCACGAGGAAGGGCGTGCGGCGGTCGAGCTCGGCGGGGATGCTCCGCGCGGAGCCGCCGAGGAAGCCGAACGACGAGTCCAGCTGCCCGACGGCGGTCGCGACGGCGATCACCTCGAGGTCGGTGACCGTCTCGTCGATCGAGACCGAGACCGTGTCGGCGTCGACCAGGCGCACGTCGAAGCCGGCCTCGCGGGCGCGGGCGACCGCCGCCTCCGCGCCGCCGGGCACGACGACCGAGACGGTGTCGAAGAAGTCGGCGTGCCGGAGGGAGTGGCCCCGGTCGAGGAGGAGGCGCGCGAGGAGCGCGGCCCGGCCGTGCACGCGCTCGGCGATCGCGGCGAGCCCGTCCGGCCCGTGGTAGACCGCGTACATCGCGGCCATGACGGCCAGCAGGACCTGGGCGGTGCAGATGTTCGAGGTCGCCTTCTCGCGGCGGATGTGCTGCTCGCGGGCCTGGAGGGACAGGCGGTAGGCGGGGTGGCCGTCCGCGTCCTGGCTGACGCCGACGAGGCGGCCGGGAAGCTGGCGCTCGAGTCCCTTGCGGACGGCGAGGTAGCCGGCGTGCGGTCCCCCGAAGCCCAGCGGGACGCCGAAGCGCTGCGTGGTGCCGACCGCGACGTCCGCGCCGAGCTCGCCCGGCGAGCGCACCAGGGTCAGCGCGAGCAGGTCGGCGGCGACGACCGCCAGCCCGCCGTGGGCCTTCACCGCGGCGAGCACGGCGGACGGGTCCCAGAGGTGCCCGGATGCGCCGGGGTACTGCACGAGGGCGCCGAAGCACTCCGGCACCTCCTCCGCGGCGGTGCGCGAGAGCGGGAGCTCGACGATGCGGATGCCGACGGCCTCCGCGCGGCCGCGCAGCAGCGCGAGGGTCTGCGGGAGGGCGTCGGAGTCGACGACGAAGACGTCGGTGCGCGCCTTCGAGGCGCGGCGGGTGAGCAGCATCGCCTCGACGACGGCGGTGCCCTCGTCCAGCATCGATGCGCCGGCCGTGTCGAGGCCGGTGAGGTCGGAGACCATCGTCTGGAAGTTGATCAGCGCCTCCAGGCGTCCCTGCGAGATCTCGGGCTGGTACGGCGTGTAGGCCGTGTACCAGCTGGGGTTCTCGAGCACGTTGCGCGTGATCACGGCGGGGGTGTGCGTGCCGTAGTAGCCGAGGCCGATCATCGGCCGTCGCACCGTGTTGCGCGCGGCGAGGGCGCGCAGCTCGGCGAGCGCCTCGGTCTCGGTGGCCGGAGCGGGCAGCACCCGCGGGAGGTCGCGGACCTGGATCGACTCGGGGACGGCGGCGGTGACGAGCTCCTCGACGGAGTCGTAGCCGAGAGCCGCGAGCATGGTGCGCTGCGCGTCGGCGTCGGTCCCGATGTGGCGGGACTCGAAGGCGCCGGGGGTCCTGGTGGCCGCCATCTACTCGCCGACCAGCTCGGTGTAGGCGGCGGCGTCGAGGAGGCCGTCGGGCAGGGCGTCGAAGCGGACCCGGATCAGCCACCCCTCGCCGAACGGGTCGGAGTTCACGAGCTCGGGGCTGTCGACGACGGCGGTGTTGGCCTCGAGGACCTCGCCGTCGACGGGGGCGAACAGCTCGCCCACCGACTTCGTCGACTCGATCTCGCCGACGACGCTGCCGCCCTCGACGCGGGCTCCCGCCTCGGGGAGCTCGACGAAGACGACGTCGCCCAGCTTGTCGGCGGCGTAGGCGGTGATGCCGACGGTCGCGACCTCACCGTCGACCCGGATCCACTCGTGGTCGGAGGTGTACTGCAGCTCGGTGGGCACGGCCATGTCAGTTCTTCTTTCTCGAGTAGAAGGGGAGCTCTGTGACGGTCATCGGGAGGCGCGTGCCGCGGATGTCGACGGCGAGCGCCGTCCCGGGCTGTGCGGAGGCGGGGGCGACGTAGGCCATCGCGATCGGAACGCCCAGGGTCGGCGAGAGGACGCCGCTGGTGACCACTCCCACCGCGTCGTCGCCGGAGAGGACGGTGTAGTCGGCGCGGGCGGCGCGGCGGCCCTCGCCGACGAGCCCGACGAGCACGGGAGCGTCTCCGGAGGGACCCTCCTCGCTCGCCGCGCGGCCGACGAAGTCGATCGGCTTCCCGAGGGCGACGACGCGGCCGAGGCCGGCCTGCGCGGGGAAGACGTCGCGGGAGAGCTCGTGGCCGTAGAGCGGCATGCCCGCCTCGAGGCGGAGGGTGTCGCGGGCGGCGAGGCCGGCGGGGACGAGGCCCGCTCCGGCGCCGGTCTCGGCGAGCGCCTGCCAGAGCGCGGGCGCGGAGTCGGGCGAGACGTAGATCTCGAAGCCGTCCTCGCCCGTGTACCCGGTGCGCGCGATCAGGATCGGGTGCGCCTCGAAGGTGGCGGGCACGGCGCGGTAGTACCGCAGCTCCGCGAGCAGCCGCGCGGCGTCGTCCGTGTCGAGCACCGATTCCGCTCCCCGCTCGGTCTCGACGGCGAGGCCCTGGACGTTCTGCAGGATCTCGAGCGAGCGCGGGCCCTGCAGCGCGATCAGGGCGACGTCGTCGCTCTCGTCGAACAGCTCGCACTCGAACATCGCGGTGCGGTCGCGGAGCGTCTCGACGACGATGTGACGGTTGGCCGCGTTCGCGACGACCATGAAGCGGTCCTCGCCCGTGCGGTAGACGACGAGGTCGTCGATCACACCGCCCGTGCGCTCCAGGAGGAGGGTGTACTTCGCGCGGCCCGCGGCGACGGCCGAGATGTCGCTCGCCAGCGCGTAGTCGAGGGCGTCGACCGCCTCGGGCCCGACGACGAGGATCTCGGCCATGTGCGAGAGGTCGAAGAGGCCGGCGGCGGTGCGCACGGCGTGGTGCTCGGCGAGGTCGCCGGAGTACCGGACCGGCATCTGCCACCCCGCGAAGTCGGTGAAGGACGCGCCGGCGGCCACGTGCACGTCGTGCAGGGGCGAGTAGCGGGCTTCGGGGGCCGTCGTCGGGGTCTCGGACATGAGTTCTCCATTTCGTCGCAGTGCTGGACTCGCGCCGCGTTCGCGGCAGAGCACAGCAGTGCCGTGGGAACTCCCCCTCTGTCGTGGAGCCTGAGAGATTCGCGCCGCCCCGAGGGGTCGTGCGCTTTCACCATGGGCGGATCCGAGCGGATCGCTTTCCAGAGTGGCCAGTTCGACGCGGTACAGAGACCTGAGAGATTGGCGGGGAGGCTTGCTCCTTCGGTGCCGACCGGAGTCGGCTCTCCCGCGTCGCGTATTGCGGCCCGGTATTCGGTTGTGCGGTCAGCCTAGCGGCGGGGGGGACTCGTCGCGGCGTGTCGCTCCTTCCGCTAGGTGTTCGGGTGGCGGTGACACTAAGGTGGCTGCAGCACTTACAGTCGGTGCGACTCTTAGTAGGGAGCACTGGATGCCGGACGTGCAGCTCGCCGTGTCGACGGTGATCTTCGCGCTGCGGCCGCACCCGGAGACCGGAGCGAGCACCGTCTGGATCCCCGTCGTCCGACGCATCCGCGACCCGTTCGAGGGACTCTGGGCGCTGCCCGGCGGACCGCTGCATCCGGACGAGGACCTCGCCGAGTCGGCCCGCCGCACTCTCCGCGAGACCACGGGCCTGGCTCCGCGCTACCTCGAGCAGCTCTACGCCGTCGGCGGCACCGACCGCTCCCCCGGCGAGGACCGCGTCGTGTCGATCGTCTACTGGGCGCTCGTGCGCTCCGCCGAGGCCGACGAGGCCATCGTGGGAGAGAACGTCGCCTGGCTCTGCACCGATCTGCCGCTCGAGCTCGCCTTCGACCACGGCCTGATCGTCGACTACGCCCTCTGGCGCCTGCGCAACAAGATGGAGTACTCCCGCATCGCGCAGGCCTTCCTCGGCGGCGCCTTCACCCTGTCCCAGCTGCGGGAGGTCCACGAGGCCGTCCTGCAGAAGCCCCTCGACCCGGCCAACTTCCGCCGGACGATCGAGAGCTCCGGCACCGTGGTGCCCACCGGGGAGCGCCTGACGGGCACCCGCCACCGTCCCCCGCGCCTCTACCGCTACGACGAGTCGGCGGCGCTCGTCGACAACGGCCCGCTGCCCGTCTGAGCGCGCCGCCCGACTCCCCCACCCGCCTCACGAGGAGAACACCGTGACATCCGTCGACAGCACCATCCGGCTCATCGAGGGCGGCTCCGCGCCCGGCGCCACCTGCGCGCCCGAGCTCGCGGAGGCCCCCTGGTCGTTCGACCTCGGCCTGCCCGCGTACGGGCCCGGCGCCTCCCAGGCCGACCCGATCCCGGCCGACGCCCCGGTCCAGGGCCGTCTGCCGGAGGAGTACACCACGGCGAGCGCCGACGAGCTGCACCACCGCATCCTCGCGGCCAAGGAGACCCTCGGCGAGCGGGTCGTGGTGCTCGGCCACTTCTACCAGCGGGACGAGGTGGTGCAGTACGCCGACTACGTGGGCGACTCGTTCCAGCTGGCGAAGGCGGCGACGAGCCGGCCGGACGCCGAGGCGATCGTCTTCTGCGGCGTGCACTTCATGGCGGAGACCGCCGACATCCTCTCCGGACCGGAGCAGGCCGTGATCCTGCCGAACCTGGCGGCCGGCTGCTCGATGGCCGACATGGCCGACAACGACTCGGTGGAGGACGCGTGGGCCGAGCTCATCGAGCTCTACGGCACCGAGCCGGACGCCGACGGCCGCGTGCCGCTCGTCCCTGTCACGTACATGAACTCCTCCGCCGCGCTGAAGGCGTTCTGCGGACGCAACGGCGGCGTGGTCTGCACCTCCTCGAACGCGGCGACCGTGCTCGAGGACGCGTTCGCGCGCGGGCAGCGGGTGCTCTTCTTCCCCGATCAGCACCTCGGCCGCAACACCGCGAAGGCGATGGGCGTGCCGCTCGAGCGGATGCCGATGTGGAACCCGCGGAAGCCGCAGGGCGGCTCCGACACCGCGACGCTCCTGGACGCGCAGGTGATCCTCTGGCACGGCTTCTGCTCGGTGCACAAGCGCTTCACGACGGCCCAGATCGCGAAGGCGCGCGCCGAGCACCCGGGCGTGCGCGTGATCGTGCACCCGGAGTGCCCGATGGCGGTCGTCGACGCGGCCGACGAGTACGGCTCGACCGACTACATCGTGAAGGCGATCCAGGCGGCGCCCGCGGGATCGACCTTCGCGATCGGCACCGAGATCAACCTGGTGCAGCGCCTCGCCGTCCAGTACCCGCAGCACACGATCTTCTGCCTCGACGACGTGGTCTGCCCGTGCTCGACCATGTACCGCATCCACCCCGGCTACCTCGCCTGGGTGCTCGAGGGCCTGGTGGCGGGGACGGTGCTCAACCGCATCGAGGTCGCGGAGTCGGTGCAGGCCGAGGCGCGCATCGCCCTCGAGCGGATGCTCGCGGCCGTTCCGCCCGCCGGGCCGGCGGGGGTCTGACATGGCGCGGGTCGTCGTCGTCGGCAGCGGTGTCGCCGGGCTGGTCGCCGCGCTGACGGCCGAGCGCCGCCACGAGGTGCTGCTCGTCACCAAGGGCGCGCTCGCGGAGTCGTCGACGCTCGCCGCGCAGGGCGGGATCGCCGCGGTCACGGCGCCGGGCGACTCGGTGGCGCTGCACGTGGAGGACACGCTGTCCGCGGGCGCGGGCCTCGCCGTGCGCTCGGCGGTCGAGGTGCTCTGCGCCGAGGGGCCGGAGGCGGTCGCGGCGCTGCAGGAGTGGGGCGTCGGCTTCGACCACGAGGGCGGCGAGCTGGCACGGGGACTCGAGGGCGCCCACTCGCGTCCTCGGATCCTGCACGCCGGCGGTGACGCGACGGGCGCCGCGATCGAGGCCGCGCTCGTGGCGGCGGTGCGGGCCTCCTCCGTCGAGGTGCGCGAGCACGTCGCCCTGGTCGACCTGGTGAGGGAAGGCGGCTCGGTCACGGGCGCCGACGTCCTGCACGACGGCGTGCTCGAGCGCCTGGCGGCCGACGCGGTCGTGCTGGCCACCGGAGGCGCCGGGCAGCTGTACCGGTACACCACCAATCCGTCCGTCGCGACCGGGGACGGGCTCGCTGCGGCCCTGCGGGCGGGAGCGGAGACGGCGGATCTGGAGTTCTACCAGTTCCACCCGACCACACTCGCGCTGCCGGGCGGCTTCCTCGTCTCGGAGGCGGTGCGCGGCGAGGGCGCGGTGCTGCGGGACGCCGCGGGCGAGCGGTTCCTGACCGGCGTGCACCCCGAGGCCGAGCTGGCGCCGCGCGACGTCGTGGCGCGCGCGATCGCGGAGCGGATGCGGCTGCAGGGCGGACTGCCCGTGCACCTGGACGCCCGGGCGATCGACCCCGAGGTGCTGGCGCGGAGGTTCCCGACGATCTCGGCGGTGTGCCGCGAGAACGGGCTCTCGCTCGCCGACGACCTGCTGCCCGTGACTCCGGCCGCGCACTACTGGATGGGCGGGATCGCGACCGACCTGGACGGGCGCACGAGTCTTCCCGGACTGCTCGCGGTGGGCGAGGTCGCCCGCACCGGCGTCCACGGCGCGAACCGCCTCGCCTCCAACAGCCTGCTCGAGGGCGTCGTGTTCGCGCGCCGCGCGGCGCTCGCTCTCGACTCCCTCCCGTGGAGCGGCGGACCGGTCGCCCCTCCCCGCGCCGTCCTGCCGATGACGCTCGACCGCACCGCTCTGCAGGACGCGATGTGGGCGGGCGCCGGCCTCTCCCGGGACGCGGCGGGGCTCACGGCGGCGCGCGACGCGCTCGTCGCCTCCGCTTCTCCCGCTCCGCTCGGACTGCGGACGCTCGAGGACGCGAACCTGCGCACCTGCGCCCTCGCTCTGATCGACGCCGCGCTCGCGCGCACGCACTCCGTCGGCGCCCACCACCGCACCGACTCCCCCGACTCCGCGACGGCGAGCGCCGCCGCCCCCATCAGAGAGGCGGCCCTTCCGTGCTGACCCGCCAGAGCATCGACCGCGTCGTCACCCTCGCCCTCGAGGAGGACGCGCCCTGGGGAGACCTGACCTCCGACACCCTGCTCCCCGCGGACGCCACCGCGAGCGCCGCCCTGGTCGCCCGCGAGCCGGGCGTCTTCAGCGGTGGCGCCGTCCTGGTCGGCACGATGCGGCAGGTCGACTCCCGGATCCGCTGCTCGGTTCTCGTGGAGGACGGCGCTGTCTTCGAGGCCGGGCAGACCCTCGCCCGGATCGAGGGCCCCGCGGGCGGCGTGCTCCGCGGCGAGCGGGTCGCGCTCAACCTCGTGCAGCGGATGAGCGGCATCGCCACCCTGACGGCGCAGTACGTCGCCGCGGTGGAGGGGACCCGGGCCCGCATCGTCGACACCCGCAAGACCACGCCGGGCCTGCGCGCGCTCGAGAGGCACGCCGTGCGCAGCGGCGGCGGCCGCAACCACCGCTTCTCGCTCTCGGACGCGGTGCTGGCGAAGGACAACCACCTCGCGGTGCTCGCCGCGCGCGGGATCGACCTGACCGCGGCCCTGCGGGCGGCGCGCGCCACGATCCCCCACACGGCGCACCTCGAGGTCGAGGTCGACCGGCTCGACCAGATCGAGCCCGCGCTGGCGGGAGGCGCGGACACGATCATGCTCGACAACTTCACCCCCGAGCTGCTCCGGCAGGGCGTCGCCCTCATCGGCGGGCGGGCCGTGGTCGAGGCGAGCGGCGGCGTCGACCTCTCGACCGTGCGCGCGATCGCGGAGGCGGGGGTCGACGTGATCTCCGTCGGGGCGCTCACCCACAGCGTCCGCTCGCTCGACCTCGGCCTGGACATCGCGGTCGAGTGATCTACCTCGACCACGCCGCGACCTCGCCCGTGCGCCGCGAGGTGCTGGAGGCCATGTGGCCGTTCCTCACCGCGGAGTACGGCAACCCGTCGAGCAGCCACGCGCTCGGCGACGCCGCGGCGCGCGCGCTGGAGGCGGCCCGCGCTCAGGTGGCGCGCTTCCTCGGCGGCCGCGCCTCCGAGACGCTCTTCACCTCCGGCGGCACGGAGTCGATCAACACGGCGGTCAAGGGCCTCGCGCTGGGGGCGCCGCGCGGACGGCACCTGGTGATCTCGGCGCTCGAGCACGAGGCGACCGTGGAGTCGGCCGACCACCTCCGTCGCCTGCACGGCTTCGAGGTGTCGAGGGCCCCCGTCGACGCGACGGGCCTGCTCGACCTCGACGCGCTCGCCGCGCTGATCCGGCCGGACACCGCGCTGGTCTCGGTGCTCGCGGCGAGCAACGAGATCGGGACGGTGCAGGACGTGCCGGCGATCGCGGCGCTCTGCCGGTCGCGGGGCGTGCCGCTGCACGTGGACGCCGTCCAGGCCGCCGGCTGGCTGGACGTCGCGGGCTGGGGCGCCGACGCCGTCTCCGTCTCGGGCCACAAGCTCGGGGCGCCGAAGGGCGTGGGGGCGCTGCTGCTGCGCAGCCGGCTCCCGTTCGAGCCCCTGCTGCACGGCGGCGGCCAGGAGCGGGAGCGGCGCTCGGGCACCGAGAACGTGGCCTTCGCGGTCGCGCTCGGCACCGCGGTGCGCCTGCTCGACCCGGAGCGAGCGGTGCGGGTCGGGGCGGTCCGGGACGCGTTCGCCGAGCGGGTCGCGGCTCTGGCGCCCCGGGCCGTGCCGCTGGGCTCCGCGGCGCACCGGCTCCCCTCGATCGCCGCGTACGCCGTCCCCGGGCGCAGCGGCGAGTCGACGCTCCTCGAGTTGGAGGAGCGCGGCGTCGTCGTCTCGAGCGGCTCGGCGTGCGCCGCCGGGCGCGACGAGCCCTCGCCCGCGCTGCTCGCCCTCGGTCTCGACCCCGACGTCGCCCGGACCGCCGTGCGGTTCAGCTTCGGCGACGGCGCCACGCTCGAGGAGGCCGAGACCGCGTCCTCCGCGCTCTCCGCGGTCCTCGCCTGAGACCTCTCGCAGCGGATCCCCGTCGATCGGGAATGTCCGGGGCGCCCGCCGCTGTTCTCCCTCCGTACCCCGCATCCGCGCCCGCGAGTCGAGCCGTCGATTCGCCCCTCACGCCGATCCCCCTCACGACCGGAGAACACCTGTGACCGAGCGCAGCACCCTTCCCGAGACGCGACGCGCCGCACCCGCCGCCGCCACGACCCTCGAGCCGCGCAGCCGCCTGGTCATCAGCCTCCTGCTGGTGTCGGCGTTCGTCGTGATCCTCAACGAGACGATCATGAGCGTGGCGCTGCCCGACCTCATGCGCGACTTCGACGTCGAGGCGCACGTGGGCCAGTGGCTCTCGACCGCCTTCATGCTCACGATGGCCGTCGTCATCCCGATCACGGGCTACCTGATCCAGCGGCTGCACACCCGCACGCTCTTCGCCGCCGCGATGATCCTCTTCAGCCTCGGCACGCTCACCGCCGCGCTCGCGCCGACGTTCGCCGTCCTGCTGGCGGCCCGCGTGGTGCAGGCCGGAGGCACGGCGATCATGATGCCGCTGCTGATGACGACCGTGATGACGCTGGTGCCGCCGGCGATCCGCGGCCGGATGATGGGCAACATCTCGATCGTCATCTCGGTGGCGCCGGCGGTCGGGCCGACGATCTCGGGCGTCATCCTCAACTTCCTCGGCTGGCGCTGGATGTTCTGGATCGTGCTCCCGATCGCGATCGGCGCGCTGCTCCTGGGCCTGCGCAAGGTCGAGAACGTCACCGAGCCGCGCTCCATCCCGATCGACTCGCTGTCGGTGGTCCTCTCGGTCTTCGGCTTCGGCGGCCTGGTCTACGGCCTGTCGAGCCTCGGCGAGGGCGGAGCCGCGGTCGTCGCGCCGTGGATCCCGTTCGTCGTCGCGGGCCTCGGCCTCGCGGGCTTCATCGCGCGCCAGCTCCTGCTGCAGCGCACCGACCGGGCCCTGCTGGACCTCCGGACCTTCTCCTCCGCCAACTTCACCATCGTCATCGCGATGATGGCGGTCAGCATGTCCGCGCTCTTCGGCACGCTGATCCTGCTGCCCCTCTACACGCAGAACGTGCTGGGCCTCACTCCGCTGGAGACCGGTCTGCTCCTGCTCCCCGGCGGCCTGCTGATGGGCCTGCTCGCGCCGTTCGTCGGCCGCGGGTACGACCGCTTCGGCCCGCGGGTGCTGCTCGTGCCCGGCTCGATCGTCGTCGCCGGCGCACTGTGGGGGTACACCCTGCTCGCGGCGGACTCGTCGCCCTGGTTCGTGCTCTCGCTGCACGTGACCCTCAGCCTGGGCCTCGCCTTCGTCTTCACGCCGCTGTTCACCGCCGGCCTCGGCTCGGTGCGCCCCGCGCTCTACTCGCACGGCAGCGCGATCATCGGCACCGTGCAGCAGCTGGGCGGCGCGGCCGGCACGGCGCTGTTCGTCACCGTCCTCTCGATCCGGTCGGCGGAGCTCGCGCAGGGCGGCGCCGACCAGGCCGCCTCCTACGCCGGCGGCATCCACTCCGCGTTCCTGTGGGGCGCGTCGATCGCGACCGTCGCGATCGTGGCCGCGTTCTTCGTCCGCCGCCCTGCGGAGTCGGACGCACCGCTCCCGATGGCGCACTGAGCCGGTCGGGCCGACCCCGCCTGTTCACCTCCGCGTCACCCCGCCTCCCTACGGTGTCGCCCCGGCCGCCGCGCAGACGGATCGCGCGGCCGGGACGGAGACGACAGTGACCGAGACCGCCGGACCCCAGGACGTGCTCGACGCCGGAGCCGCTGCCCCTCCGGCGCGCACGCTGGTCGACGTCCTCCGCGACACCGCGGAGCGCCACCCGGACGCCTCCGCCCTGGAGGACCCGGCCGGAGCGCTCAGCTACCGGGAGCTGCTCGCCCGCACGGTGCAGCTCGCGGGCGAGCTCACCGCCGCCGGCGTCCGACGGGGCGACCGCGTCGGGATCCGCATGCCCAGCGGCTCCCGCGAGCTCTACCTCGCGATCCTGGCCGTCCTCGCCGCGGGCGCCGCCTACGTCCCGGTCGACGCGGACGATCCCGAGGAGCGGGCGCGCCTCGTCTTCGGCGAGGCCGCCGTCCGCGGCGTGATCACCGGCTCCGGCCGCTTCGAGCGCACCGGCGGTGACGAGCCGGCCGCGCGCCTGTTCACCGCGAGCGCGCCGCACCCGAGCACGGCGTCGATCCCGCTTCTGCAGCCGCCCTCGCTCGAGGACGACGCCTGGATCATCTTCACCTCCGGGTCCACCGGAACGCCCAAGGGCGTGGCGGTCAGCCACCGCTCCGCCGCCGCGTTCGTCGACGCCGAGGCGCGCCTGTTCCTCCAGGCGGAGCCGCTCGGCCCCGGGGACCGCGTGCTGGCGGGTCTCTCCGTCGCCTTCGACGCGTCCTGCGAGGAGATGTGGCTCGCCTGGCGGCACGGCGCCTGCCTCGTCCCCGCGCCCCGCTCGCTGGTCCGCAGCGGCATGGACCTCGGCCCGTGGCTGACCACGCACGGCATCACGGTGGTCTCGACGGTGCCGACGCTCGCCGCGCTCTGGCCTGCGGAGTCGCTCGAGAACGTCCGCCTGCTGATCTTCGGCGGCGAGGCGTGCCCTCCGGAGCTCGGCGACCGCCTGGCGGTCGAGGGTCGCGAGGTCTGGAACACGTACGGGCCGACCGAGGCGACCGTCGTCGCCTGCGCCGCGCCGCTCGGCGGCCCGCCCCCGGTGCGCATCGGCCTGCCCCTCGACGGCTGGCGGCTCGCGGTCGTCGACGCGGAGGGGCGGCGGGTCGGCGAGGGCGAGGTCGGCGAGCTGGTCATCGGCGGAGTCGGGCTCGCGCGCTACCTCGACCCGGTCAAGGACGCCGAGAAGTACGCTCCCGCGCCGCTCCTGGGCTGGGAGCGGGCCTACCGCTCCGGCGACCTGGTGCGCTTCGAGAGCGCCGGCCTGGTCTTCCAGGGGCGCGCGGACGACCAGGTGAAGCTCGGCGGACGGCGCATCGAGCTCGGCGAGGTCGAGGCCGCGCTGCAGGCGCTCCCCGGAGTCTCGGGGGCAGCGGCCGCGGTCCGCACCACGGCGGCCGGCAACCAGGTCCTCGTCGGCTACCTGGCCCTCGCCGGCGGGCGGGAGCTCGACCGGGACGCGGCGCTCGCCCGCCTGCGCGAGGAGCTGCCCGCGTCCCTCGTGCCGCTGCTGGCGGTGGTCGAGGAGCTGCCGACCCGCGTCTCCGGCAAGGTCGACCGTGCCGCCCTCCCCTGGCCGCTCGCCGTGGGCACGACCGAGGACGCCTCCCTCGACCCCGAGGAGGCGTGGCTCGCCGCCCTCTGGCGCGACGTGCTCGGCGTGCCGGTCGACGAGCGCGCGAACTTCTTCGACCTCGGCGGCGGCTCCCTCGCCGCCGCGCAGCTCGTGGCGCGCATCCGCGAGCGCGACCCGGAGTTCACCGTCGCCGACGTCTACGCCCACCCGCGCCTGGCGGCGATGGCCGCCGAGATCCAGGGCCGCTCGACCGAGGCCCCGGAGGCGTCCGCGCACCGGATCGCTCCGGTCCCGCTCCGGATGCGCGTGCTGCAGACCCTCCTCGGCGCGCCGCTGCTCGTGCTCGGCAGCGCCCGCTGGGTCACCGCGATCCTCACCGCCACCGCGGTGCTCGATCTGGTGCCCGGCTTCGGGTGGCTGCCCACCGCGCCGCTCGCGGCCCTGATCCCCGCGTTCGCGCTCTTCCTCACGCCGTTCGGGCGGATGGGGCTCACCGTCCTCGCCGCGCGCACCCTGCTGCGCGGGATCCGCGCCGGAGACCACCCGCGCGGCGGCCGCGTGCACCTGCGGCTCTGGCTGGCCGAGCAGATCGCGTTCCAGCTCAAGGCCGTGAGCCTGGCGGGCGCCCCCTGGGTCGCCTACTACGCCCGCGCGCTCGGCGCCCGGATCGCCGACGACGTCGATCTCCACTCCCTCCCTCCGCTGACCGGGATGCTGACGCTCGGGCGCGGCGCGGCGATCGAGCCCGAGGTCGACCTCTCCGGCTACTGGATCGACGGCGACGTGCTGCGCGTCGGCGCCGTCCGGGTCGGCGCCGGCAGCACCGTGGGCGCGCGCAGCACGCTCCTCCCCGGCGCCCGGATCGGCAAGCACGCGCAGATCGAGCCGGGATCCGCCGTCTTCGGACGGGTGCCGGCCGGGCAGCGCTGGGGCGGCTCCCCCGCCCAGCGGCTCGGCAGGGCGAACGCCGGATTCCCCGCGGAGCGCCCGGCGCGCCGCCCGGGCTGGGTCTGGGCGTACGGAGCGTCCGCGGTCGGCCTCGCGGCGGTCCCGGTCCTCGCCCTCGCGGCCGGGCTCGCCGTCGTGGCCGCCGCCGTGCAGAGCTCCGCCGGCCTCGGCGCCGCGCTCGGGCCCGCTCTGGCCGCGCTCGTGCCCGCCGTCGCCGTCTCCGGAGTCGTCCTCGCCGCCCTCGTCGTCGTCCTGGTGCGCCTGCTCGGCCGGGGCGTCGAGCCCGGCACCCACCCCGTGCGCGGGCGTATCGGCTGGCAGGTCTGGTCGACGGAGCGGCTGCTCGACTCCGCGCGGGTCCTGCTCTTCCCGCTCTACTCGGGCCTGTTCACCCCGGTCTGGCTGCGGCTCCTCGGCGCGAAGGTCGGGCGCGACGTCGAGGCCTCGACGGTGCTGCTCCTGCCCGCCATGACGACCATCCGCGACGGCGCGTTCCTCGCCGACGACACCCTCGTCGCCTCCTACGCGCTCGGCGGCGGCTGGATGCGGCTCGCCCGCGCCGAGATCGGCGAGCGCGCGTTCCTCGGCAACTCCGGCATGGCCGCGCCCGGGCACACCGTTCCCGCCGGCGGACTCGTCGCCGTCCTCTCCTCCGCGCCCCGGAAGTCGAAGGCGGGCTCGTCGTGGCTGGGCTCGCCGCCCGTGCGGCTGCGACGGACCGTCGTCGAGGCGGAGTCCGCGCGCACCTTCGGCCCGGCCCGCCGGCTCCGCGCGGCCCGCATCGCGTGGGAGCTCGGCCGCTTCGTCCCGGTGGTCGTCTCGGTCGCGATCGGCCTCGGCGTGGTCGCGGGACTGCTGGCGCTGATCCAGACGCTCGGGGCGGTGCTCGCCGCGCTCGTCGGAGGCGTCGTGCTGCTGGCCGCCGGGGCGGTCGCCGCGGCCGTCTCCACCGCCGCGAAGTGGGTGCTGATCCAGCGCGTCGAGCCGAGCGAGCAGCCGCTGTGGTCCTCGTTCGTCTGGCGGAGCGAGTTGGCCGACACGTTCACCGAGATGGTCGCCGCGCCCTGGTTCGCCCATGCCGCCGCGGGCACTCCGGCGCTGGTGTGGTGGCTGCGGAGCCTCGGCGCCCGGATCGGACGCGGCGTCTGGTGCGAGAGCTACTGGCTCCCCGAGGCCGATCTGATCTCGCTCGGCGACGGAGCGACCGTGAACCGGGGCTGCGTCGTGCAGACGCACCTGTTCCATGATCGAATCATGAGCATGGATCTCGTGAGCCTCGACGCCGGTGCCACCCTGGGCCCGCACAGCGTGATCCTCCCCGCCGCGCGGATCGCCGAGCACGGGACGGTCGGCCCGGCCTCGCTGGTCATGCGCGGGGAGCTCGTGCCCGCGGGCAGCCGCTGGAGCGGCAACCCGATCGGCCCGTGGCGCGAAGTGCGCGTCGCCGACTACCACGCGCCCGTCGCGTGAGCCCCGCGCTGACCGGGCTCGAGACCGCCGGCGACCCCTACGTCCCCGGCATCGGGAACACCGGATACCGCGTCGAGTCCTACGACCTCGACCTCGACTACCGCGTCGCCTCGAACCGCCTGGCCGGCCGGGCCGTGCTGAGGATCGTCGCGCTGCAGCCGCTCCGGCGGTTCTCGCTCGACCTCTCCCGGCTCCGCGTGGCCCGGGTCAGGATCGACGGGCGCCGCGTCCGCCACGAGCAGGCGCCGCACAAACTGCGGGTGACCCCGGCCGAGCCGCTGGCCGCCGGCGAGAGCGTCGAGGTCGAGATCGAGTACAGCGGACACCCGGCGCCCCGCGCCAGCCACTGGGGCGAGCTCGGCTGGGAGGAGCTGGAGGACGGGGTGCTCGTCGCCTCGCAGCCCTCCGGCTCCTCCACCTGGTTCCCCTGCAACGACGACGTCGCCGAGAAGGCCCCGTACCGCCTCCGCGTCACCGCCGAGGAGGGCTACGCCGTGCTCGCGAACGGGGTGCTCGTCGACTCGAGCGCCCGCTCGGGCCGCCGCACCTGGCTCTACGAGCAGCGCGAGCCCAGCGCCGCCTACCTCGCGTCGGTGCAGATCGGCCGCTACGCGATCGAGGAGCGCGTGCTCGCCGGAGTCGCGGTGACCCTCGCCCGCCCCGCCGCCCTGGCCGCACGGGTCGCGCACGACTTCGCTCCGCTCGAGCGCATGCTCGCCCTGTTCACGCGGCTGTTCGGGCCCTACCCGTTCGCCCGCTACTGCGTCGTCGTCACGGCGGACGAGCTGGAGATCCCGCTCGAGGCGCAGGCGATGGCGGTGTTCGGCGCCAACCACGCCGACGGCCGCGGCGGCTCGGAGCGCCTGATCGCTCACGAGCTCGCGCACCAGTGGTTCGGCAACAGCGTGGGCATCGCCCGGTGGCGCCACATCTGGCTCAACGAGGGGTTCGCCTGCTACGCGGAGTGGCTGTGGTCGGAGGAGTCGGGCCGCGCCACATCCGACGCCTGCGCCCGCCGCCACCACGCGGTGCTGCGGGGTGCGGCGCAGGATCTCGTGCTCGCCGATCCGGGGCCGGTCGCGCTCTTCGACGACCGGGTCTACAAGCGCGGCGCGCTCACCCTGCACGCGCTGCGGCTCACCGTCGGCGATGAGCCCTTCCTCCGGCTGCTGCGGGAGTGGACGTCCCGCTACGCCTCCGCCGCCGCTACCGACGAGGAGTTCCGCGAGCTCTGCACCGAGATCCTCGGCGAGGGAGTGGACGACCTGCTCGACGCGTGGCTCCTCGACGAGGAGCTGCCGCCGCTACCGCCCGGGCGCTGACACCAGCGAGTCCGCGAGCGCGTCGCCGTGCTCGCGCCGCCAGCCGATGATGGGCCCGGCGCCCGTGTCGCCCATCGGCCCGAGGGCGACGCTGACCCGCAGCGCGGGGTCCAGCTGCGGCTCGGCCAGCCGGAAACGGACGCCGTCGATCCGCGCCTCCGCCGCGTGGTGCGACTCGTGCACGTGCACCCGGCGCGGGTCGAGCTCGAGCCCGCGGCCGTCCGCCTTCAGCGCGGCCTCGATCCGGGTCCAGTGCAGGACGGGGTCGGCGGGGCGCATCCCGCCGGTGGCGAAGGGCGCCCCCGCGATGCGCGTGATCCGCTCCCCGCGCTCAGGCGTGCCCAGCGTCGGCTCCACGTCGACGCCGACCGCACCGGCGCTGCTGGCCGCGACGACGACGGCGCCGGCGCAGTGCGCGATGCTCACCGACAGCAGCTCCAGCGCGGTCCCTCGTCCCTCCAGCCGTGGCCGGCCGTGCGCGCCCCCGCAGCGTGGGCAGCAGGCGACGACCCGGACCTCCGACGCGCGCGTGCCCGTGAGCTCGGCCGCGAGCATCCGGAGCAGCACTCGCCCGAAGACGAAGCGCTCGGCCGCCGCCGCCGCGACCGTGCCGACGTACCGCTCGCGCTCCTCGTCGCTCAGCAGCGGCAGCAGCCGCTCGGCGTCCAGCGTCTGCTCGTCCAGCGCCAGCCAGCGCAGGTGCACCCCCGGCAGCTCCGCGCCGATCCCCGACTCCCCCATGTCCGTCCCCCCGGTCAGCTCGTCGCGGCGTGCTCGCCGCGCTCGTACACGTCGGCGGCCGATCCGACGATCAGCGGGTCAGGACCCAGCGGGCCCACGACCTCCTCGTCGCGTCCGTCGTAGTCGTAGAGGCTCAGCACGTAGCGCATGGCCTCGAGCCGGGCGCGCTTCTTGTCGTTGCTCTTCACGATGGTCCAGGGGGCGTCGGCGGTGTCGGTCGCCGCCATCATCGCCTCCTTGGCCGCGGTGTAGTCGCCCCACTTGTCGAGCGAGGCGAGGTCCATCGGCGAGAGCTTCCACTGGCGCACGGGGTCGATCATGCGGATCGTGAACCGGGTGCGCTGCTCCTCCGCCGAGACAGAGAACCACAGCTTCACCAGGTCGATGCCGTCGCCGACGAGCATCCGCTCGAACAGCGGCGTCTGCCGGATGAACTCGTCGTACTGCGCCGGCGTGCAGAAGCCCATCACGCGCTCCACGCCGGCGCGGTTGTACCAGGAGCGGTCGAAGAGGACGATCTCGCCGGCGGCCGGCAGGTGCGAGACGTAGCGCTGGAAGTACCACTGACCGGCCTCGCGCTCGGTCGGCTTCTCGAGCGCGACCACGCGGGCTCCGCGCGGGTTGAGGTGCTCGGTGAAGCGCTTGATGGTGCCGCCCTTGCCCGCGGCGTCGCGCCCCTCGAACACGACCACGAGTCGGCGCCCGTGCTTCTTGATCCAGTTCTGCAGCTTCAGCAGCTCGATCTGGAGGAGGCGCTTGCCCGCCTCGTACTCCTCGCGCGACATCCGCTCGTCGTAGGGGTAGCCCTCGCGCCAGGTGTCGACCTGCGTGCCGTCGCGGCGCAGGAGAACCGGATCGTCGTCGTCCTCGTCCAGTACGACGAGGTCCCGCGCGTCGGCGGGTGTGAGCGTGCGGAGCAGCTCGGGAGTGGGACGGAGGGCGTCATCGGCGGTGTCGGGCACGGAGGGACGCTAGTGCGGCCGTGCGACGCTCCGGTGAACGGCGGGTATCCCCGCGTCTGCGGGGAGGTCGGTCGGACGGGTCGCCGCGCCGATCGCGGTCCCGGCCGCCGGGTGCGCAGGCTGATCACGACGGCTGTCCGCAACCGAGGCTGCAGTGCTCGATCCGGGGCGTTTTCGCGAGAATCGACCGGCTCCGCCTCGTCTCGGGACGGCGTCAGCCGGTGAACGCCGCAGGAGGCAGGTCGGTCTCGCCGCCCTCGATCGCGTCGAGCAGCCGGTCGACCACGTCCTGCGGCGCCAGACCCGCGCCGAAGCGGGGCGCGTCTCCGGCGAGCGGGTGCCGGGACAGCTCGGTCTCGGTGTGGCCGGGACGCGCGTCGAGCAGAAGGACGCCCGCCCGCTTGTACTCGCGGGCCGAGGCCTTCACGAACGCGTGCAGTGCCGCCTTCGAGGCGGAGTACGCGGCGAGGCCCGCGGTCGGCGCCTCCGCCACCACGCCGCTGATGGTCAGCGCGAACGGCTCGCGCCCCTCGCCCGCCGACGCGACGAGCGACGGCAGCGCGGCGGTCAGCACCCGGATCGGCGCCAGAGCGTTCACCTCGACGAGCTCCTCCAGAACGGCCGGGTCGAGCTCGGCGGACGGCCCGAAGGCCACGACGCCCGCGGCCACGACGACGCCGTCGAGGCGCCCGTGCCGCTCGAGCACCTCGGCGACCACGCGCCGGGGCTCGTCCTCCCCGCGCAGATCGGCGACCAGGGGGGCGTCGCCGAGCGCTGCGGAGTCGCGGCCCGACCGCACCGCGACGGCACCGCGCGCCTCCAGCGCATCGGCCAGGAGGCTGCCGAGGCCGCCCGAGGCTCCGAGGACGAGGACGACGGCACCGTCGAGACGAGTCATGTGGCGAGCCTAGACGGGTGCGCTGTCGCGGATCAGCACTACCGTCCGCACCGCCGGACCCCTACCGTGAGGCCCATGACACGACTGCAGAGCCGTGCCGCGCTGCACGGCCTGCTCGAGGTCCTCGAGGATCCGGCCCCCATCACCCCCGGCCACGCCCGCCATCTCCGGATGCTCGTCCGGGAGATCCTGGAGCGGATCGCCGGCTCTCGGACGCACGAGTCCGGCGCCTGGTCCGGACCCTCCTCCGGCGAGCCCGCCGCCGCGTTCGCCCCCGAGGATCCCGCCGCGACGGACCCGGGTGTCTGACCCTCGCTCGTAGACTCGTTCGCCGGAGGAACGGGGGTCCGATGAACGAGGGTGCGCCGGCGGGCTGGTACCGCGACGAGGCCGATGCGGCGTCGATGCGCTGGTGGGACGGCAGGCGGTTCACCGGGGTGCGCCGCTCCGCGCAGGACGGAGCCGAGGTCGTGCGGGACGCGGCCTCCTCGCCTGAGCGCGTCGTCTACCGCCTCCCGAACTCCGACGGCACCCCGAGCGTCGACGCCCTCGCCGAGGCCGAGCGGATCGAGGAGATCGCCGATCTGATCGACCGCACGCTCGAGCCCGGCGAGATCGACGAGCGGACCCTCGAGGTCGACCTCGTCCCCGAGCCCGATCACCCCACCGGCCTCGACGCCGTCTCGGTCCGGGCCGACGGCCGCGTCCTCGGGTACCTGCCGAACGCCACTGCCTACCGCACCGCCCTCGATCGCGTCGTGGCGAGCGGAGCCGTCCCGGTCACGACCGCGCGCCTCCGCGTCGAGCGCGGGGACCAGGGCCTGCGGGCCGTCCTCCGCGTCGCCCTCGTCGCTCCGGAGCTGCTGGTGGCGCTCAACGAGCCGCCCGTCGAGCGCCACTCGATCCTCCCGTGGTCGCGCGGCCTGCCGGTCCTCCGCGAGGACGAGCACTTCGCCCGGCTGTCCGCGGTGGTCCCGGCGAGCGGCCGCGGGCTGCTGCTGGTGACCCTGCACCCGGCCGGCGACCTCGTTGAGCTCCGCCTCGACGGCGAGCGGGTCGGCGAGCTCTCCCCGACGCTCTCCGCGGACTTCACTCCGACGCTCCGCCATCTCGCCGGCCTCGGCCTCACCGCCGCCGCCTACGCCTCCCTCCGCGGCTCCCCGCTGAAGGTCGAGCTCACCCTGCAGGCCGCGAAGGCAGCGGACCTGCCGGCCGCGTGGGTCGACGGTCGGCCGGTCACGCTCCCCCGGCTCCTCCCGCCGGCCCGCACCTACTCGGTCCCGCCCGCCTACACCGCGCCGCTGCGTCCCACTCCCCGCAGCTCGGAGGCGGCCGCCCGCTCGGTCCGCCGGACGATCGCCTGGGTGGTCGTCGGCGTCTGCGCCCTCGTGGGGCTGTCGAGCTGGATCATCGGGGGCGTGCTGAACTGACGGGCGGTCGGACGACCGGGGATGTGTCCGACCTCGCCTCGCATCCCGGGGGTCGGTGGTCCCGCCCGTCCACGAGAGAGCGCCCGGCTCTCGGATCCGGAGATCCGAGAGGACCGGGCGCCTCGACCCCAGCGCGGCCGTCCTACACGTTGAAGCGGAACTCCACGACGTCGCCGTCCTGCATGACGTAGTCCTTGCCCTCGATGCGGGCCTTCCCCTTCGCGCGGGCCTCGGCGATGGAGCCGGTCTCGACGAGGTCGTCGAACGAGATGATCTCGGCCTTGATGAAGCCCTTCTGGAAGTCGGTGTGGATGACACCGGCGGCCTGGGGCGCGGTCCAGCCCTTCCCGATGGTCCAGGCGCGCGTCTCCTTCGGTCCGGCCGTGAGGTAGGTCTGGAGGCCCAGGGTGTCGAAGCCGATCGTCGCGAGCTGGTTGAGGCCGGACTCCGTCTGGCCGGTCGACTCGAGCATCTCGGCGGCGTCGGCCTCGTCGAGATCGATCAGCTCGGACTCGATCTTCGCGTCGAGGAAGATCGCCTTCGCCGGCGCGACCAGTGCCGCGAGCTCGGCCTTGCGGGCGTCGTCGGTCAGCACGGCCTCATCGACGTTGAAGACGTAGATGAAGGGCTTGGCGGTCAGCAGGCCCAGCTCGCGGATCGGCTCCAGGTCGATCGAGGACGCCGACAGCGGCTTGCCCTGGTCGAGGAACTCGCGCGCCTTCTTCGCGGTCTCGACCACGATCGGCTCGATCTTCCTGCCCTTGAGCTCCTTCTCGTAGCGGGCCTCGGCCTTCTCGAGGGTCTGGAGGTCGGCGAGGACCAGCTCGGTGTTGATCGTCTCCATATCGCTGGCGGCGTCGACCCTGCCGTCGACGTGGACGACGTCGGAGTCCTCGAAGCCGCGGATGACCTGCGCGATGGCGTCGGCCTCGCGGATGTTCGCGAGGAACTTGTTGCCCAGGCCCTCACCCTCGGACGCGCCGCGCACGATGCCGGCGATGTCGACGAAGGAGACGGGCGCCGGGAGGACGCGCTCGGAGCCGAAGATCCCGGCGAGCACCTCGAGGCGGGAGTCGGGCAGGTTCACCACGCCCACGTTCGGCTCGATCGTCGCGAACGGGTAGTTCGCCGCGAGCACCGTGTTCTTGGTCAGTGCGTTGAAGAGCGTCGACTTGCCGACGTTGGGGAGACCGACGATTGCGATAGTGAGAGCCACGGGCATCCATCCTACGGCGTGGCGGCGGCGGGGCCGGGCGGCGACGGAGTGGAGGAACGGGAGCCGCACGGCCGGCGTGCGGAGCGGGCGGAGGCCGCCCCGGGCGACGCGCGCGCGATCCTCCCGGCGGCGTCGGAGGTGCGTGAGAGGCTGGAGCGTGCCCATCGACTTCACCGCCATCGACTTCGAGACCGCCAACTCGCACGGAGCCTCCGCCTGCTCCGTCGGGCTCGTGAAGGTCCGCGACGGCCGCGTCGTCGACCGCGCCGGCTGGCTCATCCGCCCGCCGCTGGGCTTCGACGACTTCCTCGACTGGAACACCCGGATCCACGGGATCCGCAAGCACGACGTGCACGCCGCCGCCACGTGGGTCGACCAGTTCGCCGACCTGGCGGCCTTCGCCGGCGACGACGTGTTCGTCGCGCACAACGCCGGCTTCGACATGGGCGTCATCCGCGCGGCCTGCGCCGCGACCTCCCTCGAGCACCCCGAGTACGACTACCTGTGCTCGCTGCAGCTCGCCCGCAAGACGTACGAGCTCGACTCCTACCGCCTCCCCGTCGTCGCCCTGGCCGCGGGCTTCGAGGACTTCCGCCACCACGACGCGTCGGCCGACGCCGAGGCCTGCGCCGCGATCGTCGTGCACGCGGCCCGGCGGCACGGCGCCGCGAGCATGGCCGAGCTCGGCGAGCTGGCCGGCGTCTCCGTGAAGCGCCTGCGCCCGAAGGCTCCCGTCGCCGCCTGACGTCCGTCACGCCGAGCCGGCTCGAGACGATTGGCTCAGCGACTCGCGACGCGGCTCGGGCTCTCCGACCACGATGGTGAGCGACGCGGTGGAGGACTGCTGTCCGGCCCAGCCCTTGAGGTCGCGAAAGCGGCGGCCGACTTCCGGATCCGCTGGGAATGCGGCGGAGCGACGGCAGCGGCCGGGGCAGCGTGATCCCTGCTGAGGACGAGCGACGCGCGCGAGCTCGATCCGCTGGGACGGGTGAGCGCGTGCGGGGCGTCGCGAACGGTCCTCATGGGAGCCGGATGGCGACCATTCGCGACCCATCGTCCGAACCAGGCGTCACGGACGGCCGTCGCTGGAAGCTGAAGGGGACCCCAAGGCTCAGCCCTGGGGGTCGCCGAACCAGGTGCTGAAGATGCGCCAGAAGTTGCGGTTCCCGTAGGCGGAGCAGTCGTCACCCTCGCCGTAGAGGTTCTCGAGCGCCGCCGGATTCGGCTGGTACGGCGTGTAATAGTAGAGGCCCGCCGTGGCCGCGTTGGCGATCGTCACCGGGGCGGTCCCGCACGACTCGTCCGGGGAGTAGCGGACGTCGCTGGCCGCGCCGACCGGGTACCAGTCGAAGCTGCTGTCCGGGTTCCGGTAGCGCTGGAACTGCCACGCCGCTCCGTACACCTGCGCGGCGAAGCCGTAGGAGTCCGTGTCGCAGTCGGCGGTGTCGGGGCAGCCGTAGCCCGTGGCACTGCGGAACTGCCGCTCGCTCGGCTCCGGATCGGTCACGAGCGACTGCTCCTTCTGCAGCAGCACCAGGAGGACGGCCGGATTCACGCCGCACGCGCCGGCGACCGAGGTGACGATCTCCGCGGCCGGGACGTCGCGTCCGGCGGGCAGCGCGTCGCACTGCTCGTCGGCCGTGATCGCCGCGGTGTCCTCGGCGTAGTCGCGCAGGCACGGCACGGGGCCGCCCGCGCAGTCGGGGACGCGGGCGTCCAGGAACGCCTGCACGGTGAGCGGTCCGAGCGCGTCGCCGTCGAAGAAGACCTCGTCGGAGATCAGGTCGCCCGGGTCGAAGTCGGCCGCGACGGGGCCCGGCTGGAGGAAGGTCCACATCCGGACGGTCTGCGGCTCGGACGGCACCGCGGCGAGGCGCGTGCCGTCGACGGAGCCTCCCAGCAGGAGCGCCACCAGCGCCGCGATGACGACGACCGCACCGCCCCGCCGGCGTCGGATGCCGGTCGGGGACGGTGCGGTCGGGGTCATCCCTCCACGCTAGTGGCGGGCCCGCGGGTGATCAGCCGCAGGGGGTGAGGCGTGCGACGTCCTCCGAGAGGGTGGTGGGACCGCCGAGGAGGACGACCCGCTGCGCTCCCGACTTCGCGATGTCGGTCAGGACGGCGCGGGGCACGCAGTTCGTCGGCACGGCGAACAGCGGGCTGTTCGAGTATCCCGCCGCCGTGGCTCCGGCGAGGGCGTCGGGGAAGTTCTCGCCCGTCGCCAGGAACACGGTCTTGGCGCTCGAGAATGCGGCGCGGTTGAGCTGCTCCGAGGTGTCGTAGCGGTCGACTCCGCCGATGCGGGTGATCGTCGGCACCGGAAGCGAGTTCTTGATCCCCTCGCTCACCGACAGGGGGCTGCCCGCGATGGTGAGGTTCTGCACCTTGAGCTTCGAGAGGATGCTCGTCGTCACGGCGTCCGCCGTGCTCCCGGTGCCGTTGACGAGGACGACGGGAGCGTTCACCGAGCCGGCTGCCGCGCTCGCGCCGAGCGCGTCCGGGAACTTCTCCCCGGTCGCCAGCCAGGCGCGCGAGGATCCGCCGGAGAAGGCGTACTGGATGATCTTCCTCGAGGTGTCGTAGCGGTCGGTCCCGCCGAGTCGCTGGATCGCCGGGGTGTAGCCCTTGAGCTGGTCGTACACGCCCTTGCCGACGCTGAGCTCCGATCCGACGACGACGATCTTCGCGGGCTTGAGACGAGCGAGCTCGTCGCGGACGGGCTGCGACATGCCGTCGCGGTCGACCAGGAGCAGCGGGCCCTTCTGCTTGGCCGCGGCCGGGGCGGCGCTCAGCGCGTCGGGGAAGTTCGCGCCGGTCGCGATGTAGACGACGGGGACGTTCGGGCCGAAGACGGCCTTCGAGATCTCGACGGCGGTGCCCTGGCGGTCCGTGCCCGCCAGGCGCGCGACGTCGATCCCGGCCGACGTGCTCACGGTCGAGCAGCCGAGATCCTTCCGGCCGGGGCCCCGGGAGTCGCCCGAGCCGACCCAGCGGTTCCAGTCGACGGAGTCGGCGGAGACGCAGACCTGGTACGTGCCGGGTGCCGAGACGGGCGTGGTGGCGCCGAAGCCGTGGGCGCGGCCGGCGACGGGGTACTCGCCCGGGATGTCGCCGCGGTCGCCGTTCGCGGTCTGCGTGCGGACCGTCCGGGTGCCGTCGGGTCCGGTCACCGTGACCGTCGTGGTCAGCGCGGCCTGCTGCGTCGTCGGGTCGACGGCCCAGCCGGACACGCTCAGCGTGCTGCCCGAGATGCGCGGGGCGTCGACACGTCCCGCGGGGGCGATGCCGGCGTTGGCCAGGGTGCCGTTCGGGTTCCAGTCGCTGAAGAGGTACCAGAAGTTGATGTTGCCGTAGGTCGCGCAGGCCGAGTCGCCGGAGTTCGTGAGGGCGAAGTCGTTGGGCTGGTACGGCGTGTAGTAGTACAGATCGGCGGTCGCCTGGTTGCGGATCGTGACCGGTGAGGATCCGCACGCGGTGCTCGGGTAGTACCGGATGTTCCGGGTGGTTCCCGGAGCGAATGCGGTGAAGTTCGAGCCCGAGCCGGGCGGGTTGGCGTAGCGCTTGAACTGGCGGGCCGCGCTGTAGACCTGGGTGAAGAATCCGGCGGAGCCGGGGTCGCACGCGGCCGTGTCCGGGCAGTCGTAGCCGGTCGCCTTGGCGTAGTCCTCGGGGCTCGGCGACGTGTCGGTGACGAGGCTCCGCTCCTTCTGCACGAGCACGACCAGGGCGAGCGGATTGATGCCGCAGGCCAGGCCCACGCGGGTGAAGATCGAGGCCGAGGACTCGCTGCCGGAGCCCTGGTAGGCGCTGCACATCGGGTCCGCCGCCTTGGACGGCGTCGCCTGCGAGAAGTCCTTCAGGCAGGGCGTGCCGCTGCCCGTGGTGCAGTCGTCGCCCTTGTCGTCCAGGAGCGACTGCACCTGGCCCCGGCTCAGCGCGTCCCCGTCGAAGAACTGGGCGTCGCTGACGATGAAACCCGCGCGGAAGCTCTTGGTCTGATCGGCGCTGTACTGCGTCGACTGGTCCGGGACGCCGAGGTCGGCGCGGTCGAGGGACGCGTCGAGAGCGCCGGTCTCGACCGAGAGGGTCGACGGCGCGTCCTCGGCGGCGGAGGCGGCGGTGATCGGGACGAGGGCGGTGCCGAGCCCGACGGCGAGAGCGAGCGCGGCCGTGAGCAGGCGCGATGAGCGGTGGTGATTCCCCATGATCGCGAAGTCTACGAGGCGGTCGCGGGGCGTCCTGGCCCTCGTTCGGTGGTCGTGTCGCGTCGACCGGTCGATGTCGGAGGTGCGTGGTGTCATCGGCGGCATGGATCTCTCCTTCGTCCTCGGCCTGGTGGTCGGCGCGCTCCTCGCGGGAGTCGTGGCCGTCCTCCTCGCCCGCTCCCGCACGCCCGACGCCGCCCTCGCCCTCGACCTCGCGACGGCCCGCGCGCGCGCGGAGGGCCTGGAGGAGCGCCACGAGGCCGTCGTCGAGCAGCACCGCGAGCACCTCGGCTCCGCCCGCGACCAGATCCGCGAGCTCCAGGAGCAGCTGCGCGTCGTCGCCGAGCGCGAGCGGCACGACGCGCGCATCCTGCAGACCCTCTCCCCCGTCGCCGAGAGCCTGCGCGGCATGCAGGAGGCGGTCGGCCGGCTCGAGCGCGAGCGCGCCGCCCAGTTCGGGGCGATCACCGAGCAGCTCGAGGGGCAGCGGGCCGCGGGCGAGCAGCTGCGCTCGACCACCGAGACCCTCGCCTCCGCGCTCCGCTCCACCACGAGCCGGGGCGCCTGGGGCGAGACGCAGCTGCGGAACGTCGTCGAGGCCGCGGGGCTCACCCAGCGGGTCGACTTCGACGTGCAGTTCGGCCTCGAGGGCGAGGCGGGCCGAGGCCGCGCCGACATGGTGGTCCGTCTGCCCGGCGGCAAGGCGATCGCGGTGGACGCCAAGGTGCCGTTCGACGCGTACCTCGAGGCGAGCGCGATCCCCGCGGGCGCCGGCGGCGAGGAGGAGGCGCGGCGCGCGGGGCTCCTGCGCGCGCACGTCCGCGCCCTCCGCGGGCACGTGGACGCGCTGGCCGCCCGCTCCTACTGGACCGGCCTCCCGGCGAGCCCCGAGTTCGTCATCGCGTTCGTGCCGAGCGAGCCGCTGCTCGCGAGCGCGCTCGACGCCGACCCGAGCCTGCTCGAGTACGCGTTCCGCAAGCGCGTCGCCCTCGCCTCGCCCGTGACGCTCTGGTCGGTGCTGAAGACCGTCGCGTACACCTGGCAGCAGGACGTGCTCACCGACGACGCCAAGCGCCTGCTCGACCTCGGCAAGACGCTCTACGCCCGTCTCGGCACCCTCGCCGACCACGCCGAGGGCCTGCGCCGCTCGCTCGAGAAGACGGTCGACTCCTACAACGCCTTCGCCGGCTCCCTCGAGAGCCGCGTGCTCGTCACGGCGCGCCAGTTCGACTCCCTCGACGAGACGCGCGTCATCGCCCCGGTCGGAGGAGTCGCCTCCTCGCCGCGCCGCCTCACCGCCGTCGAGCTGCTCGCCGCGGAGGACGAGTCCGAGCGGAGCGCGTAGGGAGGCTCGGTCCGCCTCCGCGCCGAGACGCCGCGCGCAGTCGCCGAGGCGCCGTCAGCACGGCGCCGTCTCAGCGGCGGAGCGGCGCCTCGGAGACACGGTGCCTGCCTAGACCCACTTCTCCGCGAGGTGCTGGGCGGTCACGCGGCGGATGGTGCCCGAGCGGGAGCGCAGCACGATGGACTCCGTCGTGATGACGTGGCCCTCCTTGCGCACGCCCTTCACGAGCCCGCCGTTCGTCACTCCGGTCGCGACGAAGTAGGTGTTGTCGCTGCGGACGAGGTCGTTGGCGTGGAGCACGCGGTCGAGGTCGTGCCCGGCGTCGATGGCGCGCTGGCGCTCGTCGTCGTCCTTCGGACGGAGGATGCCCTGGATCACACCGCCGAGCGCCCGGATGGCGCACGCCGTGATGATGCCCTCGGGCGTGCCTCCGGTGCCGACGCACATGTCGAGGCGGGAGTCGTGGCGAGCCGCGTTGATGCCGCCCGCGACGTCGCCGTCGAGCAGGAGCCGCGTGCCGGCTCCTGCCGCGCGGATGTCCTCGATCAGCTGAGCGTGGCGGGGGCGGTCCAGCACCGCGATGCGCATCTCCTCGACGGGCTTGCGCTTCGCGCGGGCCAGGGCGCGGATGTTCTCGCCGATCGGGCGCTGGATGTCGATGATCCCGACGCCCTCGGGCCCGGTGACGATCTTCTCCATGTAGAACACGGCGGAGGGGTCGAACATCGCGCCGCGGTCGGCCACGGCGATCATCGAGAGCGCGTTCTGGCGCCCGGCGGCGGTCAGCGAGGTGCCGTCGATCGGGTCGACGGCGATGTCGGCGGCGGGCCCCGAGCCGTTGCCGACGTGCTCGCCGTTGAAGAGCATGGGAGCGTTGTCCTTCTCGCCCTCGCCGATCACGACGACGCCGTCGAAGTTCACGGTCCCGAGGAAGGTGCGCATGGCGTCGACCGCGGCGCCGTCGGCGGCGTTCTTGTCGCCCTTGCCGATGAAGGGCACGGCCCGGATCGCGGCGGCCTCGGTGGCTCGGACGAGCTCCATGCCGAGGTTGCGGTCGGGGTGGAGGTAGAGCGAGTCGTTGTCGATCACAGAGCGGAGTCCTTCGTCGTCGAGTTCGTGCACGTCGTCGCAGGACCCGCGGAGCGGATCCCCATCCCTGTCGGAAGCCTAGTCCAGGGCCCTCCACGGGCGGAGGGACCGCGGAGGGGCGCCTCGCTAGACTCGTCCGCGACGCGGGCCTCGCCCGACCCCCCCTCGTTCATCCGTCAAAGGAGATGCCATGCCCGTCGCTACCCCGGACCAGTACGCAGAGATGCTCGACAAGGCGAAGGCGGGCGGCTTCGCCTACCCGGCGTTCAACGTCTCGTCGTCGCAGACGATCAACGCGGTCCTCCAGGGCCTCACCGAGGCGGGCTCGGACGGCATCATCCAGGTCACCACCGGAGGCGCGGACTACTTCGCCGGCCACACGGTGAAGAACCGCGCGGCCGGCGCGATCGCCTTCGCGAAGTTCGCGACCGAGGTCGCCAAGAACTACCCGGTCACGGTCGCGCTCCACACCGACCACTGCCCGCAGAACGCGCTCGAGGGCTTCGTCTACCCGCTGATCGCCGCCTCCGAGGAGGAGGTCAAGGCCGGTCGTGAGCCGCTGTTCCAGTCGCACATGTGGGACGGCTCCGCGATCCCGCTCGACGAGAACCTCGCCATCGCGAAGGAGATCCTCCCGCGCGTCAAGAACATCAACGCCATCCTCGAGGTCGAGATCGGCGTCGTCGGCGGCGAGGAGGACGGCGTCTCGCACGACATCAACGAGCACCTCTACACCACGCTCGACGACGCGATCGCGACCGTCGAGGCCCTCGGCTTCGGCGAGCAGGGCCGCTACATGGCCGCGCTCACTTTCGGCAACGTCCACGGCGTCTACAAGCCGGGCAACGTCCGCCTGCGCCCGGAGCTGCTCCGCGAGATCCAGGACGGCCTGCAGGCGAAGTACGGCACCGGCGCGCTCCCCCTCGACCTCGTCTTCCACGGCGGGTCGGGCTCGACCGACGAGGAGATCGCCGAGGCGGTCCGCAACGGCGTCGTCAAGATGAACATCGACACCGACACGCAGTACGCGTTCAGCCGCTCCGTCGCGGACACCGTGCTGAAGAACTACGACGGCTTCCTCAAGGTCGACGGCGAGGTCGGCAACAAGAAGGTCTACGACCCGCGCTCGTGGGGCAAGATCGCCGAGACCGCCATGGCCGCGCGCGTCGCCGAGGCGACCCGTCAGCTCGGCTCGGCCGGGAACTCCGGGAAGTAGGGCACCACTCCGTGACGAACGCACACGATCAGCCGGGCGCCGGGCGTCCGGAGCCGCAGTACGGCGAGTACGCGCCGCCCGGCTGGTCGTGGCAGCCGCCGGAGGACGCCGTGGTCGTCCCCGACCCGCGGGGGTCGGAGACCGATCCGAGGCCCGCGACCGCTCCGGCCGCGAAGCCCGTCGCGCATCCCGTCGACCGCCTGCTCACGATCGTGCTGCTCGCGCTCGGCGTGTTCTTCGCCGTGCCGACGCTGCTCGATCCCTCGAGCTTCGCGACGACCCTCCAGGAGCTCTACCGCTCCCAGGGCATCGGCACCTACGCGTCGCCGGAGCTCGCGCGGATCCTCGGCGTCGTGGTGGCGCTCGCGCAGTCGCTGATCGTCTCCTTCGCGGTGTGGATCTCGATCCGTCGGCTCCGCGCCGGCAAGCGCGCCGTGCTCGTCCCGATCCTCGGGATCGCGGCGACCGTTCTGCTCTCCCTTATCGTCGCGGCGATCGCCATCCTGGGCGACCCGACGTTCGCGGAGTACGTCACGCGCATGTCGGGCTCGCAGGGCGGCGCGGGCACCGACGTCTAGCGTCGATCCCCGGTCGACCGGACACGGAAGAGGCCGCCGCTCCCGAGGGAGGGCGGCCTCTTCCGCGTCCGGGCCGGAACGCTCTAGGCGCCCGCTCCCGCGCTGATGCGTCCCCCGACGCCGCGGGCGTCGCGCTTGCCGGCGACGTCCTTGCGCAGCTCCTTGGGGAGCGAGAACATCAGGTCCTCCTCCGCGGTCTTGACCTCCTCGACGTCGCCGTACCCGGCGGCGGCGAGGTCGTCGAGGACCTCCTGGACGAGCACCTCGGGCACCGAGGCGCCGCTGGTGACGCCGACGGTGCGGATGCCCTCGAGCCACTCCTGCCTGATCTCGCTCGCGTAGTCGACCCGGTAGGCGGCCTTCGCGCCGTACTCGAGGGCGACCTCGACGAGGCGCACGGAGTTCGAGGAGTTCGCGGAGCCGACGACGATGACCAGCTCGGCGCCCGCGGCGACCTTCTTGATCGCGACCTGGCGGTTCTGGGTGGCGTAGCAGATGTCGTCGCTCGGCGGGTCCTGCAGGTTGGGGAAGCGCTCGCGGAGGCGGCGGACCGTCTCCATCGTCTCGTCGACCGAGAGCGTCGTCTGCGAGAGCCAGACGACCTTGTCCGGGTCCTTCACGACGATGTTCGGCACGTCGTCGGGGCTGCCGACGAGGGTGACGTGATCGGGGGCCTCGCCCGCGGTGCCCTCGACCTCCTCGTGGCCCTCGTGGCCGATGAGGAGGATCTCGAAGTCGTCGCGCGCGAAGCGGACGGCCTCGCGGTGCACCTTCGTCACCAGCGGGCAGGTCGCGTCGATCGCCTGGAGGTTCCGGTCGGCCGCCCCCTGGACGACGGCCGGCGAGACGCCGTGCGCGCTGAAGACGATGTGGGATCCCTCGGGCACCTCGTCGACCTCGTCGACGAAGATCGCGCCCTGGCTCTCGAGCGTGGAGACGACGTGCACGTTGTGCACGATCTGCTTGCGCACGTAGACGGGGGCACCGTAGTGCTCGATGGCCTTCTCGACGGCGACGACCGCGCGGTCGACTCCGGCGCAGTAGCCGCGGGGCGCGGCGAGGAGGACGCGCTTGCGGCCCTCGACGGGGACGTCGCGCAGACGCCCTGTGGCGCGGGGCATGCGCGGCATGGGCAGGCTGATCGGGACTTGGCTCACCCCCTGATTCTACGCGGTGCATCCTGTGCCCGGGCCGTCCCGGTGTCGGACCCGTCCCGTACCGTTGTCGTCGCGGGAGGGCACTCCCGCCTCCCCCGTCCCCCGAGCAGAGGCAGCGATGACCGACGCCCCACCCACCGCCGACGCCCCCTGGCCGGTCGGCCTGCTCGCGAGCAAGATCAAGGGCTGGATCGAGCGGCTCGGCACGGCGTGGGTCGAGGGCGAGATCACCCAGTGGGGCGCGTCCGGCGGCAACGTCTACGGGAAGCTCAAGGACCTGTCCGGAGACGCGACGGTCGGCTTCACCGTCTGGTCGTCGGTGCGGAGCCGCCTCCCGGCCGACCTCAAGCAGGGCGACCGGGTCATCGCGCTGGTGAAGCCCAACTACTGGGTCAAGGGCGGCACGCTCTCGATGCAGGTCTTCGAGATGCGCCACGTCGGCCTGGGCGATCTGCTCGAGAAGCTCGAGCGGCTCCGCCGGCAGCTCGCGTCGGAGGGCCTGTTCGACGCCTCCCGCAAGAAGCCGCTGCCGTTCCTCCCGCACGGTGTGGGCCTCATCACCGGCAAGGACTCGGACGCCGAGAAGGACGTGCTGCGGAACGCGCAGCTGCGCTGGCCGGCCGTGCGCTTCCGGGTCGTCCACTCGGCCGTGCAGGGCGACCGGACGGTCCCGGAGGTGCTCTCGGCGCTGCGGACCCTCGAGGCCGACGAGAGCATCGACGTGATCGTGATCGCCCGTGGAGGCGGCGACTTCCAGAACCTGCTCGGCTTCAGCGACGAGGCGCTCGTGCGCGCCGTCGCCGCCTGCTCCACTCCGGTCGTCAGCGCGATCGGCCACGAGGCCGACCGCCCGCTGCTCGACGACGTCGCCGACCTGCGCGCCTCCACTCCCACCGACGCCGCGAAGAGGGTCGTGCCCGACGTCTCCGACGAGCTGCTGCGGGTGCAGCAGGCCCGGCTGCGGATGACCGGCCGCGTGAGCGGCCTCGTCTCGCACGAGATCGACCGGCTCTCGCAGCTGCGCTCGCGGCCGGTGCTCGCCCAGCCGCACGTGCTGGTCGACCGGCACTCCGAGGAGCTGACCCGGTGGGTGGCGCGCGGCGCCGAGCTGGTGGACCGCCGCCTCGAACGCGCGCACCTCGAGGTCGAGCGCCTGCACGGCCACCTGCGCGCCCTCTCCCCACAGCACACCCTCGACCGCGGCTACGCGATCGTCCAGAACGCGGCCGGTCACGTCGTCCGGGCGCCCGGCGACGCGCCGTCCGGCGGCGCGCTCGTCCTCACGCTCGCGGAGGGGGCCGTCGGCGCCCGCTCCGAGGGGCCCACCGGCGATCCCGCCGGCCGGTCCTGAGCCCGTCGCGGCACCCGTCCCCCCTCAGCCCCGATCGATAGGATCAGACCCATGCCCGACTCCCCCGACGCCCCGGCGACCGACTCCGACGTCTCGGGATTCTCCTACGAGCAGGCGCGCGACGAGCTCGTCCGCGTCGTCTCCGAGCTCGAGCAGGGCAGCTCCACCCTCGAGCGCTCGCTCGCCCTCTGGGAGCGGGGCGAGGCCCTCGCCGCCCGCTGCGAGGAGTGGCTGATCGGAGCACGCGCCCGACTGGACGCGGCCCGCTCCGGAGGGGCGGCCGCCGGATGAGCCGCGGCAAGCCGGCGCGGGTCGTCGCCGAGCTCGGGCGCCCGGAGACCGCCGCCGAGACGGCCGCCCGCAAGGCCGAGAACTCCCGGCTCTACCGTCAGCGCAAGACGGTCAACAACCTCGTCTTCTCGCTGCTCGCGACCGTGGGCGCCGTGGCGCTCATCGTCCTGCTCGTCCCCCGCGGCGACACCGTGGAGCTCTCCTCGGTCGACGTCCCCCGCGTCGCCGCGCAGGTCCAGCTGGGCGAGGAGCAGACGCTCGCCGTGCCCTCCCTGCCCGAGGGCTGGAAGGCCAACGCGGCCGAGCTCCGCCGGGAGAACGGCACCGACTACTGGTACGTCGGCCTGATCACCCCGAAGGCGGGCTACATCGGCCTGAGCCAGGGGCTCGACGCGGACGCGGCCTGGGTCGCGACGCAGCTCGACCGCCGGGCGGCGACCGGCGTCGAGACGATCGACGGCCGCGACTGGACCGTCTACGACCACCGCGACTCCGGCGACGACACCGGCAACACGCCCTACGCACTCGAGACGACGGAGGGCTCCAGCACCTACCTCGTCTACGGCACGGCCCCGACGGACGAGATCCGCCGGGTCGTGGACGCCATCACCCCGCAGATCGGCCAGGAGGAGTCCCGATGAGTCTCGGAACCAGCAGCACCGTCCCCCGCGAGTCCCGCCCGCCGGCGTGGGTGTGGAAGGAGATGCTCCGCGGCAACCAGCGCTTCGTCGCCGGCGAGCCCCGCCACCCCCGCCAGGACGTCGAGCGCCGCGCCGAGCTCGCCGCCGCGCAGGCCCCGCTCGCCGCGCTCTTCGGCTGCAGCGACTCCCGCCTCGCGGCCGAGATCATCTTCGACCTGGGTCTCGGCGACCTCTTCGTCGTCCGCAACGCCGGCCAGGTGATCGCCGACTCCATCATCGGCTCGCTGGAGTACGGCGTCGCCGTCCTCGGCGTGAAGGTCCTGCTCGTGCTCGGCCACGACGAGTGCGGAGCGGTCCGGGCGGCGATCCAGTCGCAGGCGCCCGGCGCCGAGCGGCTCCCCCCGCACATCGAGCACCTGATCGAGCCGATCATCCCCGCGGTGCGCCGCCTCGTGGGCGCTCAGCCGGACGGCCGCGTCCTCGTCGACCCGTCGGCGACGGACGCGCTGGCCGTCGGCCGAGAGCACCTGCGCGACACGGTCGCCGAGCTGCTCCAGCGCTCCCCGCTGATCGCGGACGCGGTCGCGACCGGGCGGCTCGCCCTCGTGGGCGCCAACTACCGGCTCTCGGACGGCACCGTGATGTCCGATGTCGTGCTCGGCATCGATCCGCCCGAGCTCAGCCCCTACGTCTCCGAGCTGGAGCGCGACTCCGGCTCGGCCTCCTCCGCCGCCGCTCCGAGCGCGGTGGGATCGGATCCCGCGTGAGCGGCTCCGGACAGCACAGCACCAACCGATCAGACAAGGACGAACACAGCGTGGTGGATCACTCCCCGACCGACGACTCCGGCGACTTCCGCATCGAGCACGACACGATGGGCGAGGTGCGGGTCCCCCGCGACGCCCTCTACGCCGCGCAGACGCAGCGGGCGGTCGAGAACTTCCCGATCTCGGGGGCGGGCCTCGAGCCGGCCCAGATCGCGGCCCTCGCCCGCATCAAGAAGGCGGCGGCGCTGGCCAACGCCGAGCTGGGCGTGCTCGACGCCGACATCGCCACCGCCATCGCCGATGCGGCCGACCTCGTCGTCGGGGGCGGCTACGACGCGCACTTCCCGATCGACGTCTACCAGACCGGCTCGGGCACGTCCTCGAACATGAACATGAACGAGGTGCTGGGCTCACTGGCGACCACGGCCCTCGGCCGCACCGTGCACCCGAACGACCACGTCAACGCCTCGCAGTCCTCCAACGACGTGTTCCCCACCTCGGTCCACGTCGCCGTCACCGGCGCGCTGATCGAGTCGCTGATCCCGTCTCTCGAGCAGCTCGCCGAGTCGCTCGAGGTCAAGGCGGAGCAGTGGGCCGAGGTCGTCAAGGCCGGCCGCACGCACCTGATGGACGCCACCCCGGTCACGCTCGGCCAGGAGTTCGGCGGCTACGCCGCGCAGATCCGCCTCGGCATCGAGCGCGTGCAGTCGGCGCTCCCCCGCGTCGCCGAGGTCCCGCTCGGCGGCACCGCGGTCGGCACCGGGATCAACACCCCCGCCGGCTTCCCGCAGAAGGTCATCGCGCGCCTCGCGGAGGAGACGGGCCTGCCCGTCACCGAGGCCCGCAACCACTTCGAGGCCCAGGGCGCGCGGGACTCGCTGGTCGAGGCCTCCGGAGCGCTGCGCGTGCTCGCGGTGAGCCTGACCAAGATCAACAACGACCTCCGCTGGATGGGCTCCGGCCCCAACACCGGCCTCGGAGAGCTGCGGATCCCCGACCTGCAGCCCGGATCCTCGATCATGCCCGGCAAGGTGAACCCGGTGATCCCGGAGGCCGTCCTCATGGTCTGCGCGCGCGTGATCGGCAACGACGCCACCATCGCCTGGGCCGGCGCCTCCGGCGCCTTCGAGCTCAACGTCGCGATCCCGGTCATGGGGACGGCGCTGCTGGAGTCGATCCGCCTGCTCTCGAACTCGGCCGTGCTGCTCGCCGACAAGACCGTCGACGGCCTCGAGGCCGACGTCGAGCACGCCCGCGCGCTCGCCGAGTCGTCGCCCTCGATCGTCACCCCGCTGAACAAGGTGATCGGTTACGAGGCCGCCGCCAAGGTCGCCAAGAACTCGGTGGCGAAGGGCATCACGGTCCGCGAGTCCGTCGTCGACCTCGGCTTCGTCGAGCGCGGCGAGGTGACGGAGGAGCAGCTCGACAGCGCCCTCGACGTCATGTCGATGACGCACCCCGGCTGAGTCCGGATCTCCGACGGCCCGTCCCTGCGCTCGGCGCGGGGGCGGGCCGTCAGAGCACCAGCCAGAACCCCGCGAGCAGGAACGGCCCGAACGCGACCCGCCCGCGGACGCGCAGCACGAGCACCCCCAGTCCGGCCATCGCGAAGCCGACGGCGGGCGCGGCGGCGACCTGCTCGGGTCCGAGAGCCGCGAGCGGCGGCGCGAGGGCCGCCTGGAGCTTCACGTCGCCGAGGCCCAGACCGCCCACCGCGTGCAGCAGGCCCAGGCACAGCACCGTCGCGAGGACGGCGAGAAGCGTCCCCACCGTGGGCGCGAGTGCGGTTCCGACCGCCAGCAGCGGGAGCGTGATCGCGTTCGGGAGCCGGTGCCCGCGCACGTCCGCCAGCACCAGCGGCACGCTCGCGAGTGCGACCGGGACGAGGCCGGGCGCCCGATCGAGGTGCGGGGCGGCGACCAGGAGGAGCACCAGGGCGCCCAGGAGCAGGGCGGCCCGGTCGAGCAGAGGTCCGCGGAGCATCCGCCGAGACTAGAGCGCACCGCCACGGGCGCGTCGGAGTTCTCCACAGGGCGGCCCGCCGGAGTGCTCAGGCAGCGGTGGGTCCGACCCCCGGCCTCAGTCGCGCGGAGGCAGCGGTCCCAGCAGGAGCGACGCCCAGGCACCGTGCGCCGACGCGTCGTCGGAGGGGTGGAACTGCCCGGCCAGCACGTCGCGGTAGAGGCGGCCGAGCTCCGACCTGCGCTGGTACGCCGAGCCGCCCGCGATCCGGACGGCGCTCTCGACCACGTGCAGCGCTCCCTCCGTGGTGCGGATCTTCACCCCGACCAGCGAGGGGAACCAGCGCGCACCGCGGTCGACGAGCGCGTCCACGTCGGCCGCCGCCGAGCGCAGGGGCGCCTCGAGCCCGTCGAGCAGCATCCCGGCCTCCGCCACCCGGTGCCGCACCTCGGAATCCTCCGCCAGGGGCCGCCCGCCCGCCCGGAGGGACGTCCGACGGCCCACCGAGGCGACGGCGAGCTCGAGCGCGCGCTGCGCGACACCGAGGTAGACCGAGGAGATCAGCAGCTCGAAGGCCGCGAAGACGGCGAAGACGAAGGGGTCGGCGGTCGGTCCGACGGGCAGCGAGCGGATCATCCGCTCGCGAGGGACGACGACGCCGTCGAGCACCGTCGTGCGGCTCTGGGTCGCCCGCATGCCGAGCGTGTCCCAGTCGTCGCGGACCTCGAGCCCGGCGACCGGCGCCTCCGGGCTCTCGCGGTGCACGAAGCCGTGCACGAGGCGCGGCTCCGTCCCGGTGTCGTCGCGGCCGAACACGCCGAGGCGCGTCCATGCGGGCGCGAGGGAGGTGAAGACCTTCGTCCCGGTGAAGCGGTAGCCGCCGTCGCCGAGCGGCTCCGCCCGCGTCAGCGAGTCCGAGAGCACCAGGTCGTTGCCCGCCTCGCTGTTGCCGAAGGCGAAGACGTGGCCCGCCGCGGCGTCGACGAGCACCGTGCGGAGGGAGTCGTCGCCCCGCTCGAGCAGGAGCCGTGCGATCCCGGTCCACACCAGGTGCATGTTGACGGCGAGCGCGGTCGCGGGCGCGGCGGTCGCCAGGCGCGTCTGCTCGGCGGCCGCCTGCTCCAGGCCGAGGCCGGCACCGCCGAGCTCCTCGGGGACGAGCAGCGCCAGGTACCCGATCGAGCGCAGCTCCTCCAGGTCGTCCGCGCAGAACGCGTTGCGCTCGTCGTAGTCGGCCGCGCGGGTGCGGAAGCGCTCGAGGAGCGCGTCGTCGAGGATGCTCACCCGTCCACGCTACGCCCCGGCGCCCGGGAGGGACGCGTCCGGCCCCGGGATCCTCGGATCCCGCGGGCCGGACGCGCCGGGTGCCCGTCAGGCGAGCTCGTTCGACTCCAGCATCTCGGTGACCAGCGCGGCGATCGCGGAGCGCTCGGAACGGGTGAGCGTGACGTGCGCGAACAGCGGGTGGCCCTTCAGCGTCTCGATCACGGAGGCGACCCCGTCGTGCCGGCCGACCCGGAGGTTGTCGCGCTGCGCCACGTCGTGGGTCAGCACCACCCGGGAGTTCTGGCCGACGCGCGAGAGCACCGTGAGCAGGACGTTCCGCTCCAGGGACTGCGCCTCGTCGACGATCACGAACGCGTCGTGCAGCGAGCGCCCGCGGATGTGCGTGAGCGGCAGCACCTCGAGCATCCCGCGCTCGATCACCTCGTCGAGCACGTTCTGCGACACCAGCGCCCCGAGCGTGTCGAAGACCGCCTGCGCCCAGGGGTTCATCTTCTCGGCCGCGTCGCCGGGCAGGAAGCCGAGGTCCTGGCCGCCCACCGCGTAGAGCGGCCGGAAGACCATGATCTTCTTGTGCTGGCGCTTCTCCAGCACCGCCTCCAGCCCTGCGCAGAGCGCCAGCGCCGACTTGCCGGTGCCGGCCCGGCCGCCGAGCGAGACGATGCCGACCTCCGGGTCGAGCAGCAGGTCGATCGCGAGCCGCTGCTCCGCCGAGCGCCCGTGCAGGCCGAACACGTCCTTGTCGCCACGGACCAGCGTGATCTGCCGCTTGCCGGTGACCCTCGCGAGAGCGGAGCCGCGGTCGGAGTGGACGACGAGTCCGGTGTTGACCGGGATGTCGGCCACGACGTCCGTGAAGAGCCGCTCGCGGTCGTAGAGCTCGCTCATCGCGTCGCCGCCGAGCGTCACATCGTCCATGCCGGTCCAGCCGGACTCCGGGGCCTGCTCAGCCAGGTACTCCTCCGCGGCGAGGCCGATGGAGGCGGCCTTCACACGCATCGGCATGTCCTTGGACACGACGGTGACCGCGGCGCCCTCGCTCTGCAGGTTGAGCGCGACGGCGAGGATCCTCGCGTCGTTGTCCCCCATCTGGAGCCCGCTCGGCAGCACCGACATGTTCGAGTGGTTGAGCTCGACCCGGAGAGTGCCGCCCCGGCCGACGGCGATGGGGAAGTCGAGGCGCTCGTGCTGCACGCGCAGCTCGTCGAGGCGGCGCAGGGCCTGCCGGGCGAAGTAGCCGATCTCGGGATCGTTGCGCTTGCCCTCGAGCTCGCTGATGACGACGATCGGCAGCACGACGGCGTGCTCGGCGAACCGGAACATCGAGGAGGGATCCGACAGGAGCACTGAGGTGTCCAGGACGTAGGTGCGGAGGAGCTGATCGGCCGGATCCGAGGAGCCGTGCTGGACACGGCGGTGGACGCCGCCCTGCGTCCCGGTCTGCGGATCCATGCCCTGGGGAACTGTCACGACGACTCTCCACACTCCGGGGGCCGGAGCCCCCGGCTCATGTCCTCGAGCCGGTCTCATCGGTGCGTGTCGTGCACCGCGCAGTGTCCCTTCGGCGTCTGCGCGATGTCGAGCCGTACTTCTGTGGCCGTCTCGACCAGGCGCTGTACCTGATGACTCGAACCTAACCCGGCGAATGACATCCGTGTGCTTCTCACCGCTACGAATGTGTAACCAGTGTGTGAACGCGCGGAATCGGGCCTAGTAGTCGATGCTCGTGGCCGACGAGATCAGGGCGGCGCGGAGCAGCGCGAGGGTCTCGTCGGTGGTGCCGGCGTGCGCGCTGAAGCGGACGGTGCTCAGACGCAGGCGCGCGGTGACCCCGTGCGCGGCGAGGGAGGCGGCCAGCGGGGCCAGCTCCTCCGGCTCCGGCTCGACGACCACGATGCCGGCGCGCTCGTGCTCGCCGCGGGAGCCCACGACCGCCAGCCCGAACTCGTCCGCCAGATCGACGATCGCGCTGACCCGCTCCGCCACGAGCGCGGCGATCGTCGGCTGCCCGACCGCGGCGACCTCCTCCAGCGCCGACGCGAGCCGGGCCTGGGCGATCGGGTCCGGGTTGCTGATGCTGAACGCGCGGGCGTCGCCGCGCGGCGGAGCGACCTCGTCCCACGGCTCCGCCTGCTCCGATCCGGTCCAGCCGGAGAGCACCGGCGTCAGCCGCGACAGCGCCCGCTCGCTGAGCGCGAGGAAGCCCGTCCCCCAGCCGGCGCGGAGCCACTTCTGGCCGCCGGTGACGACCACGTCCGCCAGCTCGTAGGGCGCGTCGACGACGCCGAAGCCCTGGATGGCGTCGAGGACGAGCATCCGGTCGCCGATCACGTCGCGGATCGCTGCGACGTCCGCGAGGTAGCCCGTGCGGGAGTCGACCAGGCTCACCGCGACGGTCGTCACGTCGTCCGTCAGCTGCTCGCGGACCGCGTCCGGCGTCACCCGACCCTGCTCGGTCCGCAGCCACCGGGGCTCCATCGAGCCGAGGGCCTGCGCTGAGCGCACCGCCGCGAACGGCAGGCTCGGGAACTCGGCGGCCGACAGCAGCACCGCGCCCGAGGCGCCGAACAGCGCGTGCAGGAGGCCGGTCGAGGTGTTGGGCTGGAAGACGACGCGGTCGGCGGGGACGCGCACGAGCACCGCCGCGGCCTCCCGGACGCGCTCGTCCTGCCGGAACAGCTCGTCGAGGGTGCCGCTGCGCGCGCGCACCAGCAGCTCGACGGCCGCCTCCTGCTCGGCGGCGACGGTCGCCGAGAGCGGGCCCACCCGGCCGAAGTCGAGGTACCCGGTCTCCTCGCCGAAGCCGGCGAGGTAGTCCTCGGTCGTGGTGGAGGTGGCCTCGTTCGAGCTCATGCCGGCCCTTCCGGTCGGTGGTGCGGCGGGAGCCGCGAGGTCAGCTGCCGAAGCGGCGGTGCCGTCCGGCGTAGTCGCGGAGCGCGCGGAGGAAGTCGACCTCGCGGATGTCGGGGCCGAGCGCCTCCATGAAGTAGAACTCGCTGTGCGCGCTCTGCCAGAGCATGAAGTCGGAGAGGCGCTGCTCCCCCGAGGTGCGGATGACCAGATCCGGGTCGGGCTGCCCGCTGGTGTACAGGTGCTCGCCGATGAGCTCCGGGGTCAGCAGGCCCGCGACGTCCTCGATGGAGGACCCGCGCTTGCCGTGCTCCTCCAGGATGCTCCGCACGGCCTGGGCGATCTCGTGCCGGCCGCCGTAGCCGACCGCGAGGTTGACGTGCAGGCCCGTGTGGGAAGCGGTGCGCGCCTCCGCCGTGTCGAGCGCGGCCACGAGCGACGGAGGGAGGCCCTCGTCGGAGCCGACGTGCTGCACGCGCCAGTCGGGCTGCTGGGAGACCTCCTCGGCGAGGTCGGCGATGATCTCGATCAGCTCGGTCAGCTCGCTGCTGTCCCGCCCGACGAGGTTGTCCTGCGAGAGCAGGTAGAGGGTGACGTGGCGCACGCCGAGCTCGTCGCACCACTGCAGGAACTCGTGCACCTTGGCGGCGCCGGCCCGGTGGCCGTGCGCGGCGGTCTCGAGGGCCCGCTGCCGCGCCCAGCGCCGGTTGCCGTCGATGATCATCGCGACGTGGTTCGGCAGGGAGTCGGGGGGAAGGCTCGAGCGGAGGCGCTTCTTGTAGACGCCGTAGAGGAGGTCCCTTCCCACAGGCAGTCTCGGCTTCGGCACAGTGACACGGTAGTCGACCCGGGGCGCTCCTCGAAGCCCGGCGACGCTCGGCGTCGGCCCGGGGCGGCGTCGTAGTCTGTCCGGCATGAGCCAGCGGCGTGTAGGTGCCGGCGATCAGCAGGAAGATGTTGGCGTGGTCGATCCGCTTGAGGATCATCTTCGTCCGCGGCTTCCAATCGAAGCGGTGG
>NZ_PSWL01000020.1:0-75772 GCF_002932755.1 Rathayibacter sp. AY1B6 | reverse complement strand
GTGCGGGGGTCAGGGCGCGGCGGGGGCGAAGACCAGGGTGGTGCCGCGGCGGGTGGCGAGGACGCCGGGGAGGTCGACGCCCTTCTGGCCGTGCCAGTCGGTGACCAGCGCGGCGACCGCCAGCGTCTGCGAGCGCGAGAGTGCGACTCCGAACTCGTTCGCCACGACCAGGCGGATGATCCGCTGCCGCAGCGCCGGCGGGTCCGCGGCGAGCCCCCGCGCGTCGACCGTGACGTGCCCCGCCTCGTCCTGGCCCACCAGCTCGAGCGCCCAGTCGAGGGCGAGCGCGTCGAGCGCGTCCCCGTCCTCCCGCAGCTGCTCGGCGGTGCGCGCCAGAGCCTGCGCCACTCCCGGCCCGAGCTCGTCCTCGAGCACCGGCAGCACGCGGTTCCGCACCCGGACCCGCGAGTAGCGGGGGTCGTCGTTGTGCGGGTCGTCCCACGGCACGAGCCCCTGGTCGGAGCAGGCGAGGCGGGTCGTCTCGCGGCGCAGGCCCAGGAGCGGCCGCCGCAGCGGTCCGCTGACCGGCGCCATCCCGTGCAGCGAGGCGGCACCGGCTCCGCGGGCCAGCCCCAGCAGCACCGTCTCGGCCTGGTCGTCGAGGGTGTGGCCCAGGAGGATCGCGGCGGCGCCCGTCGCGGTGAGCGCGTCGTCGAAGGCGCGGTAGCGCGCGCTGCGGGCGGCCGCCTCCGGACCGCCCTCGGCGGACACCGTCACCACCTCGTGCAGCACCGGCGCGAGCCCCAGCGCGTGCGCCTGCTCCCCCGCCCGCCGCGCGACCTCGGCCGACGCCTCCTGCAGCCCGTGGTCGACGATCACCGCGCCGGCCCGCCTCCCGCCCCGCGGGGCCTCGAAGGCGACCGCCGCCGCGAGCGCGAGCGAGTCCGCTCCCCCGCTCAGCGCGACCAGCACGAGCGCTCCGGGGTCGAGCTCGTCGAGGCTCTCGCGCACCGCCCGCCGCAGATCGGCGACGGCGGGGGTCAGGCGGGGGCGATCGGGCACATCAAGTAACGTAATGCCAGCGATCCGCCCCTCCCGCGCGCGCACCCGCGCGAGCGTTCCGGAGGCCGAATCCGTCCGCCGATGCGCCGCTCACGGCGCCACCGACTCAAGGAGAGAGCATGGCCGCATACGACGTCGTCGTCGAGATCCCCAAGGGGAGCCGCAACAAGTACGAGGTCGACCACGAGACCGGTCGCGTCTACCTCGACCGCGTGCTCTTCACCTCCTTCGTCTACCCGACGGACTACGGGTACTTCGAGAACACCCTCGGCCTCGACGGCGACCCCGTCGACGCTCTGGTGCTGCTCGAGTACCCCGTCTTCCCGGGCGTGGGCGTCTCCGTCCGCCCGGTCGGCGTGCTCAACATGAGCGACGAGGCCGGCTCCGACGCGAAGGTGGTCGTGGTCCCCGCGAAGGACCCGCGCTGGCAGCACATCCAGGACATCGGCGACGTCCCGGAGCAGACGAAGAACGAGATCAAGCACTTCTTCGAGCGCTACAAGGACCTCGAGCCCGGCAAGTGGGTCAAGGTCGACGCGTGGGGCGACGCCGCCGAGGCGGAGCAGATCGTCCAGGACGGCATCAAGAAGCTGGCCGAAGAGGGTCACTGACCTCCCGCACCAACGAAGGAACCCCCTCCCGTCGTCTCGACAGGAGGGGGTTCTCTCGTTGCGCGGTGCGGCCGCGGCTCAGGCGGCCGGGCGGCCGACCATGCCGGCGGGCGTGCCCCAGGTGTTCCAGATGCGCACGGGCTTGCCGTAGTCGGCGGCCTCGATGATCTGGTTGTTCCCGAGGTAGATGGCCACGTGGTAGTAGTCCCCGCCGCCGCCCCAGAAGATCAGGTCGCCGCGCTGGCGCTGGCTGTAGGGGACGAGCTTGCCGGCGCCGGCCATGGTGTTGTACTGGTTCGTCGCCGAGTGGGTGCCGATGTAGATGCCCGAGGAGGCGTACGACGCCTTGGTGAGGCCCGAGCAGTCCCACTGGTCCGGGCCCATGCCGCCGAGGACGTACTCCTCGCCGAGCTGCGCCATCGCGTACGAGATCGCGTTCTCGACGGCGCCACTGGTCGGCACCAGGACCGGAGCGGTGACCGGCTGCGGGAGCGGCTGAGCCGCCGGCTGGGCGACCGGCTGCGCAGCGGGCTGGGCCGGAGCCTGAGCCGGAGCGGGCTGCTGCTGCGCGGGCTGCGGAGCGGCGGGCTGCGGGAGGGACGCGGTCTGGCGCGAGGGGGCGGCGGCGGGAGCCGAGGACTGCTGCTGGGCGGAGCGGGCGGTGGACTGCGCCTGCGCGGCGGCCTCCGCCTCGGCCTGCGCCTGAGCGGCGGCCTCGTCGGCCTGGAGCTTCTGCTCCCCCGCGAGGTACTGGGTCTCGACCTCGACCGAGGAGTCCTTCAGCAGCGCGAGCTGGGCGACCAGCTCCTGCGACTTCTCCTCCTGCGCCGAGAGCGACGCGCGAGCGGACTCGGCGGCGGCGTCGGCGTCCTTGCGGGCGGCGTCGGCCTCGTCCGAGAGCGCCTGGTGCTCGGTGACGGCGCGGTCGGCCTGGTCGCCGAGCGACTCCGCGTTCTGCTTGTCGGCGAGGGCGTCGGCGTAGACCTTCTGCGACTGCTCCGAGAGCTGCGACATCGCGCCGAGCTGGTAGAGCAGGTCTCCTGCGTCCTCGCCCTTGGCCACGAGGCTGGCGGAGAGGTCGCCGCCGGCGGCGCGCGAGAGGTGCGCGGCGAGCAGGCCCGCGCGCATCTTCGAGGTCTGGGCCTTGGCGGAGGCGGTGGTCGCCTTCTCCTCGAGGTCGGCGACGGCCTCCGCAGCGGCGTCGAGCGCCTCCTTGGCCTGGCGCCAGGCCTCGGCCTTCTTCATCGCGGTGATCGACTTCTCGTCGACCGCGGTCTGCAGGCTCGTGATGAGGCCGGTGATCGAGTCGATCTCGGCCTGCTTGCTCGCCTCGTCCTTCTTGGCGTTCTGCACGTCGTCCCACGAGGGGTACTTCGCGTCGTCGGCGAGGGCCGGGGTGATGCCGAGGGACGCGGTGACCGCCGTGACCGCGAAGGCGGCGGAGATGACGAGCGGGAGGCGGCCCTTCCAGGCGCGCTCCCGGGGTGCCGGGGTGAAGGTGCGTGCGGTCGTCTGTGCGTCAGCCAAGGGTGACTCCTCGTTGGGCCATGAACGGTTGGGCGTCGACGGCGGAGCCGTTGACGCGGGTCTCGAAGTGCAGGTGGCAGCCGGTGGAGGCGCCCGTCGAGCCGACGGCGGCGATCTGCTCGCCGGCCTGGACCTGCTGGCCGACGCGGACGTAGATCCCGCCGGACATGATGTGGGCGTAGCCGGTGCTGATGCCGCTGCCGTGGTCGATCAGCACCCAGTTGCCGTAGGTGCCGTTGGGGCCCGCGTAGGAGACGGTCCCGCTGTGCGCCGCGAAGATCGGGATGCCGCAGCCGCCCGCGAGGTCGGTGCCGCGGTGGTACGAGCCGGAGGATCCTCCGCCGGTCGAGATGCTGTCGCGCGGGCCGAAGGTGCCGGTGACGCGGCCCCCGGCGGGGCGGACCCAGCCGGAGTCGCTGACGGCGCTGGAGCCGCCGCCGCCCGAGGGGGCGACGTATCCGCCGCCACCGCCGCCGCTGGACGCGGCTGCGGCCCGGGCGGCCTCGCGGCGCGCGGCCTCGGCCTGGGCGGCGGCCTGACGAGCGGCCTCCTCCTCCGCGAGCTTGCGGAGGCGCTCGGCCTCGCGGGCGGCGACGCCGGCCTCGTAGTCGGCCACGGTCTTCGACTCGGTGTCGCGGAGCGCGGCGAGCTGCTGCTCGAGCACGACGCTCTGCTCCTGCTGCTCGGCGAGCGCGGCCTCGGACGCCTCCTGGGCGGCGGTCGCCTCGGCGAGCTTCTGCTCCGCGGCGACGCGGAGGCGCTCGCGCTCGGTCTGCGCGACCTCGGCCTGGTCGGCGAGGGAGGACGCGGTGTTGCGGGCGGTGCTGGCCTGCTCGTAGATCGCGGAGGATCGCTCGACCAGCTTGGTCATGCTCCCGATCTTCGACAGCAGCTGGTCGGCCTGGCCGGTCTTCTGGTCGAGGAAGATGTTGACGGACAGGTCGGTGCCGGTGCTGCGGTAGAGCTGCGCGGCGAGCAGGCCCGCCTGCTGCGAGGCCTTGTCGGCCTCCTCGGCGCTGGCGGCAGCCCGGTCCTCGAGCTTCTTCGACTGGTCCGAGGCCTCGTCGAACGCCTGCTGAGCGGCGAAGTGCTCGTCGCCGCGCTGCTGCGCGAGCTGCTGGGCGGAGGCGACCTCGCTCTGGAGGTCGCCGATCAGGGACGTGATCCGGTCGACCTGAGCGGCGGCGGCGGCCGTGTCGCCCTTCGCAGCCTCGACGTCGGCCCAGGACGGGTACTCGACCGCCTGGGCGGGAGTGGCGACGAGCAGGCCGGCGACGAGCGCGACGACGGCGGAGGCCAGGGCAGCACCTCGGAGTCGCCCGAGTCGCGGCGCGCCGGGGAGGCGGGCGGGACGCGGACGGCGCAGGGAGTGGGGCATGGGACCTCGGGGATAGGGGGACCCTCCCTCCGCGGCGGTGCGGCTCCGGCGCGCGGGTGGGTGGGAAGAGCGATTCCGCCCCACCCTAACCGCGGCCCTGCCCGATCTCCTAGACCCGGGTCAACCCCGGACGGGGTGCACGCCGCCTGCGGAACCGTCGATTTTGCATCCTGCGCCGCGGCCCCCTATGCTTGCGTGTCGGTAGTCATGGGGGGTCGGCCGCAGGGTCGCCCCGCGAGTCTCCGGCCCCATCGTTTAGTGGCCTAGGACACCGCCCTTTCACGGCGGCAGCACGGGTTCGAATCCCGTTGGGGTCACGGATGGGTCGGTACTGCCAGCACCACCAGGAATACCAGCACCACCGGCAAGTGCACCGGCTCGAGAGGGCCGGGGCGTGAAAATAGAACAGCCTCGAAGGCAGTATGCTTGTCTTCGCAACGAGGCCCTGTAGCGCAGTTGGTTAGCGTGCCGCCCTGTCACGGCGGAGGTCGCGGGTTCAAGTCCCGTCAGGGTCGCAAAGAGGCCCTTCCGAGAGGAAGGGCCTTTTTCAGGAGATCACCTCTCCAGCGACGTCTCGTCGCAACGGCTCTGTAGCTCAGTTGGTAGAGCGCACGACTGAAAATCGTGAGGTCACGGGATCGACGCCCGTCGGAGCCACGGAAACCCTCGCCTAGCTTCTACATGGCGGGGGTTTCTTCGTACCCGGGGGTCCCCGCCGCCGTGCGCGCTGCGTTCCGCCGTGCACGCTGCGTCCCGCCGTTCCGGCCCGCGCCGAGCAGCGGGTGCGGCCCGGATCCCGTCCAGGCGGTCTGCGTAGGCTGGGCCGGCCATGGAACCCGACGCCTTCCCGCCGCCCGATCCCGCGACGCTCGCGCCCGACTCCGCTGCGGCGCCCCCATGGCCGGCCGAGCCCCTCCCCTCGGTGAACGCGCCCTACTCCTCCCTCCTCTACCTGCCCGATCCGCGGGTCCGCTGGGGCCTGCCGACCGCCGTCCTCACGATCGTCGGGATCGTCCTGCCGCTGGCCGTCCTCATCCTGCTGTTCGGCTTCGGAGTGCTCCCTTACTCCGCCGGCCTCGCCTTCGCGGGCGCGCTCGCGAGCTACCTCGTCGCGCTGATCGTGCCGTTCGCCGCGTCACGGCTGCGCGGGCTGGGCACGATGGCGGCCGACTTCGGGCTGCGGTTCCGCTGGATCGACGTGCCGATCGGTATCGGGCTGGGCCTCGCGGTGCGCTTCGTGATCCTGGTCGTGCTCGCGGCCTTCGCCCCCCTGCTGCAGGACGCGCAGGGGAACCTCGACATCGACCCGGACCCGCTGTGGTTCGTACTGAGCTCGGTCCTCATCCCGGTCGTGGTCGCGCCGGTGGTGGAGGAGGTCCTCTGCCGCGGGGTGGTGATGCGCGCGGTGCGGAACAGGATGCTGCGCGGGCGCTCGGAGTGGGCGCCGCCCACCCGGGGCCGGCGGATCTGGGCGATGGTGTTCAGCGTGCTGGCGTCGACCGCTGTGTTCGCTCTGCTGCACGGGCACCAGATGGTGAACCCGGCCACGATCGTGACGCTCGGCGTGACGACGGTCACCGCGGGACTCGCGCACGGCTGGATCGCGACGATCACCGGGCGGCTCGGAGCGGCGATCGTCTCGCACGCGACGCTGAACGGCTCCGCGGTGCTGCTGCTGGCGCTGCTGCCGCTGCTGACTCCGTAGGGGGGATCTCGAGACGCCCGCTGCGCGCGCTACTCGATCAGCAAGGCTCTCTGGTGGTCGCGCGGGCGGCGCCGGCCCTGGTGCGAGGACGCCGGCCGCGACGGGCCCTGGTGGTCGAGTAGCCGCGGAGCGGCGTATCGAGACCAGCGACACAACACGGATCTCGATACGTCCGCTGCGCGCGCTACTCGATCAGCAAGGCTCCCTGGTGGTCGAGTAGCCGCGAAGCGGCGTATCGAGACCCGGCGACGCCTCAGACGTCGTAAGTGCGCGCCCCCGGCAGTTCGCCGCGGACCTGGCGGTGGAGGCGCTCCATGTCGGCGTCGAGGGTGGCGGCGGTGCGGGCCGCGTCGGCGAGGCCGTCGAGGAGCTCCTGCGGGACCTGGCGGTCGTACTTGTAGTAGATCTTGTGCTCCAGGCTCGCCCAGAAGTCCATCGCGATGGTCCGGAACTGCACCTCCACGCAGACGTCGACCGATCCGCCGGAGAGGAACACCGGCACCTCGACGATCGCGTGCAGACTCTTGTAGCCGTTCTCCTTCGGCTCGGCGATGTAGTCCTTCACCTCGAGCACCGTCACGTCGGACTGCGAGGTGAGCAGGTCGAAGACGCGGTAGACGTCCGAGACGAAGCTGCAGGTGATCCGGACGCCGGCGATGTCGGTGATCGCGTCGGCGATGCCCTCGAAGGTCGTCTCGCAGCCCTTGCGCTCGATCTTCTCGATCAGGCTGTCGGCCGACTTGAGCCGGCTCGTGACGTGCTCGATCGGGTTGTACTCCTGCAGCTCGCGGAACTCCTCCTGCAGGATCGACACCTTCGTGACGATCTCGTCCATCCCGAACTTGTACTGGAGCATGAACCGCGCGAAATCGTCCCGCAGGGCGCGGATCTCGGCGACGGTGCTGGCGTCGAGCGCCTCGGCGACGGCGTCCGTCAGCGGAGGGACGGCGTGCGCGGGTTCGGGGATGCGGGATTCCACAGTCGGACACCCTACGCGCGGAGTCGTTCGAGTCCGGTGGGAGGCGCCCGGCCTAGCCTGGGAGCGTGAACTCCGAGCCCCGCCCGCTGCGCTTCTGCGCGTTCGTCATGAACACCGCCTCCCACATCCAGCACGGCCTCTGGCGCCACCCCGACGCCCGGCAGCACGAGTTCGACGACGTGCAGCTCTGGATCGACCTCGCCCGGACGCTGGAGCGCGGCCGCTTCGACGCGATGTTCTTCGCCGACGTAGCGGGGCTCTACGGGCCGGCCGACGGCGACTGGGACGTCAACGCCCGGGAGGGTCTGCAGCTGCCCAGCAACGACCCGGCCGTGCTGCTCTCGGCCCTGGCGGTGAGCACCGAGCACCTCGGCTTCGCGTTCACGAGCTCGGTGCTGCAGTCGCATCCGTTCGACTTCGCCCGCAAGGTCTCGACCCTCGACCACCTCTCGCAGGGGCGGATCGCCTGGAACATCGTCACCAGCGCTCTGGACGGCGCGGCCCGCAACTTCGGTTACGACCGGCTCGAGGAGCACGACGAGCGCTACGTCTGGGCGCAGGAGTACCTCGACGTGGTCTACAAGCTGTGGGAGGGCTCGTGGGACGACGGCGCGCTCCTGCGCGACAAGAGCGGCTCGTTCGCCGATCCGGCGCGCATCCACCGCATCGACCACGTCGGGAAGCGCTACCGCGTGCAGGGGCCGCACCTCTCGGCTCCGTCGCCGCAGCGCACCCCCGTGCTCTTCCAGGCCGGCTCCTCCCCCGCGGGCCGGCGCTTCGCCGCGCGGAACGCGGAGGCGCAGTTCGTGTTCTCGGGGTCGCCGGAGAAGACCCGCGAGCTGATCGAGGACACGCGGGCCCTCGCCGCGGCGGCCGGGCGCGGAGCGGGAGCGCCCTCCTTCTACCTGGGCCTCTCCTTCATCACCGGCGACACGGAGGAGGAGGCGCGCCGGGCCGAGCGCGAGATCGACGAGTACCTCTCCTCCGACGCGTTCCTCGTGCACTCGAACCTCGGCTTCGACCCGGCGACGGGCGAGAAGCTCGACCCCGACCTGCCGCTCTCGGCGATCGAGACCTACGCCGGCCAGAGCCACCTGCAGTGGATCCGCGACGCCTCCCCCGACCGCGAACCGACCGTCCGCGATCTGGCCCGGCTCTCGGCGAAGCTGCGCGGACGGGTCGTCGGCACTCCGGAGCAGATCGCCGACCACCTGGCGGGCTGGCGCGACGCGGGGATCGACGGGGTCAACGTCGTCAACTGGATCCTGCCCGGCAGCTACGAGGAGTTCGTCGACCGGGTGATGCCGGTGCTCCAGGAGCGGGGCCTCGCGCAGACCGAGTACGCCGAGGGGACGCTGCGCCGCAAGCTGTTCGGGACGGACGAGCTGCCGGCGACGCATCCGGCGCGGGCGTACCGCGGGGCGTTCGCGGGCTGAGCCCGGCGCGGGGGCGTCCGCGCGGGCTCGGGTCTTCGCCGGGGCGTCCGCGCGGTTCCCCGCGGGTGTCCGAGGGGGCCCGGGTCTCCACCGGGGCCTCCGCGCGGGCTCGGCTCTCCGCCGGGCGGGGGACGCGGGGTCGGACGCGGCTCCGTAGCGTCGAGGGATGATGCAGACCTGGGGAGTCCTGACCGCGCTGTACGGAGTCGTCGTGACGGCGTTCGCGGTGCTCGCGATCGTCCTGCTGGTGCTCCTGTGCCGCCTGGTGCTGACCGCGCGCGAGCACCTGCAGACGTCGACGCGGCTGCGCGAGCTGCAGATCGAGCGGATGCTGCTCGAGGACGAGTAGCGCCCGGCACGACGTCAGCCAGGAGTGGGGGGCCTCCTCGAGGAGGGGAGGCCGGTGGCTCTCAGCCGAGGTAGCGCGGAACGGTCAGGGCAGAGCGGGCCGCGCCTCGGCTCGGGGCGCCCGCGGGATGAGCAGGCCGAGGGCGACGGCGACCAGTGCCCCGATCGCTCCGATCACGAACGTGGTCTCGAAGCCCTGCGAGCTCGGCAGCTGCAGGTCGCCGACCGGCACGGTCAGCTGCGCGAGCACGCCGGCGGTCACCGCGGAGGAGAGCGTCGTGCCGAGGGTCCGCATCAGCGAGTTCAGACCGTTCGCCGCGGCGGTCTCGGAGGCGGGGACCGCGTGCATGATCAGCGTCGGCATCGCCGCGTAGGCGAGGCCCAGGCCGACGCCGATGAGCGCGTTGATCACCAGGATCTGCCACACCTCGCCGCCGAACGGGAGGATCAGGAGGTACGAGACCGCGATCAGCGCGGAGCCGGCGATCAGCACGAGCCGCGGCCCGGACTGCGCCGAGAGGCGGGCGGCGAGCGGCGATGTGGCCATCATCGCCAGGCCCGACGGCGCGAGGACGAGGCTCGCCACGATCAGGCTCAGGCCGAAGCCGACGCCCGACGCGGCGGGGAGCTCGAGGCGCTGCGGCAGAGTGATCTGGGCGCCGAAGAACGCGAACCCGACCGCCACGGAGGCGAGGTTGGTGAAGAGCACCGCGGGGCGGGCGGCCACCCGGAGGTCGACGAGCGGGCTCTCCTGCCGCAGCTCGTACCAGCCCCAGAGCAGCAGGACGGCGATGCCGCCGAGGCCGGAGCCGAGGATCGCGGGGCTGGTCCAGCCGGAGTCGTTGCCGCGCGAGACCGCGATCAGCACGCCGCTGAGGCCGATGGCGAGGCCGATCGTGCCGACCACGTCGAAGGTGCCGGGCGAGCGCAGCGTCGATACGGGGACGACCAGGAGGACGAGGACGATGTCGAGGACGCCGAGGCCCGCGGACATCCAGAACAGGACGTGCCAGTCGGTGTTCTGCGCGATGAGGGCGCTGAGCGGCAGGCCGAGCGCGCCGCCGATGCCGAGGGTCGCGCTGACCAGGGCGATCGCGCCGGGGAGCCGGTCGCGGTGGAGGGTGTCGCGGAGGATCGAGATGCCGAGCGGGATGACGCCCATCACGGCTCCCTGAAGGGCCCGGCCCACGACCAGGGTCCAGACGTCGCCCGCGAAGGCGCACACGATCGAGCCGATCACGAGCACGACCAGCGCGGCCACGGCCATCCGCCGCTTGCCGTAGAGGTCGCCGAGCCGGCCGGAGACCGGGGTGAGGATGCAGGCGCTCAGCAGCGTGGCGGTGATCACCCACGCGGTCTCGGTGCGGTCGGCGCCCAGCAGCGTCGGCAGCTCGGACTGGATCGGGACGACCAGGGTCTGCATGAAGGAGGCGCTCATCCCCGCGAAGGCGAGGACGGCGGTGATGAGGCGCGGGTCCGGCGAGCGGGTCAGGGAGCGTCTGTCGGAGTCGGGCACGGCGGTCCTTCGTGTCGGCGGCGGACGCGCACCCGGACCGCGGCGGCGGGCGGGCCGTCGTCGGCGGGATCGTATCGCTCGGCTCTGCTTTCCACCGGCTCGGGGCTCAACAGCAGGGGTCACCGCTTTGTTCCCTCCCGCTCCTTCCCGCGCGCGTCGGGCAGGACGAGGATGGGCGGATGATCGACATCGAGAGCTGGATCGCCGGCTACGAGAAGGCCTGGGCCACGGACGACGCGGCCGACGTGGAAGCGCTGTTCACCGAGGACGCCGAGTACTTCACGGCACCGCACCGCGACGCGATCACTCCGCGCGACGCGATCGTGGAGTGGTGGCTGGCGGAGGAGGAGCCCGCGGATCCCACATTCGCGTGGGGGCTGGTCGCGCTGACGGAGGAGACCGCGGTGGTGGAGGCGCGCACCGTCTACCCGGGCGACCGCACCTACCTGAACCTCTGGGTGATCCGCTTCGCGCCGGACGGGCGGGCGCGCTCGTTCACGGAGTGGTACATGGAGGAGCCGGCCGACTCGGTGTCCTGAGGCCCGAGGGGGGCGTGCGATCTGCAGGACGACGTGCGATCTGCAGGGGGGCCCGATCTGCAGGCGGGTGTCCGATCTGCAGGCGGGTGTCCGATCTGCAGGCGGGTGTCCGATCTGCAGGCGGGTGTCCGATCTGCAGGCGGTGTCCGATCTGCAGGCGGGTGTGCGATCTGCAGGCGGGTGTCCGATCTGCAGGGGATCACAGCTGTCGCCGACGGGCTCCCGCGGAGGAGAGCGCTCTTTCACTCGGAAGTCCTGCAGACGGCACCCGGGGAGCCTGCACAACGCACCGAGTCCTGCAGATCGCACTCCGGGAGCCTGCACAACGCACCGAGTCCTGCAGATCGCACTCCGGGAGCCTGCAGAGCGCACGCGGGCCTGCAGATCGCACGGAAGCCTGCAGAGCGCACGCGCGGGGGCGGCGCCGCGCGGTCAGAGCTGCGAAGCGCTGAAGGTGTCGCAGCTGGTGGCGTCGCCCTCGAAGCCGGCCTGGAACCAGCGCTGGCGCTGCTCGGCCGAGCCGTGCGTCCACCCCTCCGGGTCGACGGTGCCGGTGGCCTGCTCCTGGATGCGGTCGTCCCCGACGGCGGCCGCGGCGCCGAGCGCGTCCTGGTACTCCTGCGCCGTCACCGGCTTGAGGTAGGGGGTGCCGGTCTCGTCGGGCACCGTCGAGGCGTCGCCCACCCAGGCGCCGGCGAAGCAGTCGGCCTGCAGCTCGAGGCGCACCGAATCCGACTCGGGGCCGGTGCCGGAGCGGTCCGCCGACTCCATCGCGCCGGTCAGGTTCTGGATGTGGTGGCCCCACTCGTGGGCGAGGATGTACATCTGCGCGAGCGATCCGCCCGAGGTGTCGAACCGGGTGCGCAGCTCGTCGAAGAAGTCGGTGTCGAGGTAGATCGTCCGGTCCGGCGGGCAGTAGAACGGGCCGACCGCGGCGGTCGCACTCCCGCAGCCGGTGGTGGTCTGGTCCTCGAACAGGTCGACGCCGGTCGGGGTCGTGTAGGCGACTCCGAGGGTGGGCGTCTGCTCGCCCCAGTAGCGGTCGAGCGACTCGGCCGCGCCCTCGAGGCGGCAGTCGACCTGCGTGTTGGCGTCGGCGCCGCTGTCGCAGGCCACCGCGGTGGAGGTGACGCCCTCCGGCGAGGAGCCTCCTCCGCCGAACACCTCGCCGAGGCCCGAGAGGTTCACGCCGAGCAGCTGGGAGAGCAGCGCGAGCACGACCACACCCACCGCGCCTCCGCCGACGGCGATGCCGGTGGTGCGGCCTCGGCGGCGGACCTTGCCGCCGCTGAGCTGGGAGTCGTCGTTGAAGGTCATGCGGACGAAGCTAGCGCTCCGCGGAAGGGCGCCGCTCGGGCTTGCGGTCAGCCCCAGCGCGACTCGCTGGCAGAGCGGATGATCTCGAGCAGCGCCTCGCGCAGGGGGCCGTGCTCGAGCGAGCCCGGGAACATGTCGACCTCGAGGCGGTGCGCCCGGCGCCAGGCCTCGCTGCCCGCGGCGGTGAGCGCGACCAGCTGCCGGCGGCGGTCGGACGGATCCGTGGTGCGCGAGACGTGCCCCTCGCGCTCGAGGCGCTCGATGGTGCGCGACATGGTCTGCACCTCGACGTGGGCCGAGGCGGCCAGCTCCTTCTGCGCGACGGGGCCCGCCTGCAGGAGGTGCAGCACGATCAGTCCGGCGTGGGTGAGGCCGATCTCGGCGAGGGCGCCGTGCCAGGCGTGCTCGACCATCCGGGAGGCGGTGGAGAGCAGCCGGCCGGTGGGCCAGTCCTCCATCCCGGAGGAGTCGTCCGCGCGCATCTGATCAGGGTAGACCCGCTCCCGGGGCGCGACGGCACCGGGCGCGGGACGCTCAGGCGCTGACGCCCCGCGCCTCCCGGCCGCGAGCCGCGGACGGGCCGACCGTCACGACGCGAAGCGGTCCGTCGCCTCGATCAGCGCGTCGAGGATGCCCGGCTCGTCGAAGGCGTGGCCCGCGTCGGCGATCATCCGGAAGTCGGCCTCGGGCCAGGCCCGGTGCAGGTCCCAGGCGGTGAAGGCCGGCGTGCACATGTCGTAGCGGCCCTGCACGATGACGGCCGGGATGTCGCGGAGGACGCCGGCGTCGCGGATGAGCTGCCCCTCCTCCAGCCAGCCCTTGTGCACGAAGAAGTGGTTCTCGATTCGGGCGAAGGCGAGCGCGAAGACGGGATCGGACCAGTCCGCGATCAGCTCCGGCTTCTGCAGGAGGGTGATGGTCGACGCCTCCCAGGTGGTCCAGGCGACGCCGGCGGGACCGTGCACGGCGGGGTCCGCGTCGTGGAGGAGGCGATAGTACGCCTCGATGAGGCCGCCCCGCTCGCCGGCCGGGACGACGGAGGTGTAGCCCTCCCAGAGATCCGGGTAGACCGCGGCGGCGCCCCCCTCGTAGAACCACTCGAGCTCGGCGCGGCGGAGGGTGAAGATGCCGCGGAGGACGATCTCGCTGACCCGCTCCGGGTGGGTCTCGGCGTAGGCGAGGGCGAGGGTCGAGCCCCAGGAGCCGCCGAGCACGAGCCAGCGCTCGACGCCGAGGTGCTCGCGGAGGCGCTCGATGTCGGCGACGAGGTACCAGGTGGTGTTGGTCGAGAGGTCGGCCTCCGGCTCGCCGGCGTGCGGCGTGGAGCGGCCGCACATCCGCTGGTCGAACAGCACGATGCGGTACTTCTCGGGGTCGAACAGTCGGCGGTGGGCGGGCGAGGTGCCGGCTCCGGGGCCGCCGTGCAGGAACACGACGGGCTTGCCCTCGGGGTTGCCCGAGACCTCCCAGTAGAGCGAGTGGCCGTCGCCGACGTCGAGCATGCCGGAGTCGTGGGGCTCGATCTCGGGGTACAGAGTGCGCATGGCCCGCACCCTACCGACTGTCAGGGTCGCGGTCCGCGAGGCGGGCGGCCCGGCCCCGGAGAGGGCGGGAGCGCCCGCGTCCACCCGGCGCACCCGCCTCCCGCGGTCGTTACTGTGGAGCGGACCTGCACGCCCCCGTCGAAGGAGCCCCCATGCCCACCACTGTGCGCGGCGTCATCGCCCGGTCGAAGGGCGCTCCCGTGGAGCTCGTCGACATCGTCGTCCCCGACCCGGGCCCGGGCGAGGCCGTGGTCGACATCGAGACCTGCGGTGTCTGCCACACCGACTTCCACTACCGCGAGGGCGGGATCAGCGACGACTTCCCCTTCCTCCTCGGGCACGAGGCGGCCGGTCGGGTGAGCGCGATCGGCGAGGGCGTCACCCACGTCGCGGTCGGCGACTTCGTGGTCCTCAACTGGCGCGCGGTCTGCGGCGAGTGCCGGGCCTGCACCCGGGCCGAGCCCTGGTACTGCTTCAACACCTTCAACGCGACGCAGCGGATGACCCTGGAGGACGGCACCGAGCTCAGCCCCGCCCTCGGGATCGGGGCCTTCGCCGAGAAGACCCTGGTGCACGCGAAGCAGTGCACGAAGGTCGATCCGGAGGCGGACCCCGCCGCGGTGGGCCTGCTCGGCTGCGGGATCATGGCCGGCCTCGGCGCGGCGATGAACACCGGGAACGTGACCCGCGGCGACTCGGTCGCGGTCATCGGCTGCGGAGGAGTCGGCACGGCCGCCGTGGTCGGCGCCGCTCTCGCGGGCGCCGGCACGGTCATCGCGATCGACCGGGACCCCAAGAAGCTGGTCGCGGCCGAGAAGCTCGGCGCCACGCACGTCATCGACTCCAGCGGCCTCGACGAGGCGGGCGTCGTCGCAGCGGTGCAGGCCCTGACGAACGGCTTCGGAGCGGACGTCGTCATCGACGCCGTGGGCCGCCCCGAGACCTGGCGACAGGCGTTCTACGCCCGCGACCTCGCCGGGACCGTGGTGCTGGTCGGGGTGCCGACTCCCGAGATGACCCTCGAGATCCCCCTGCTCGACGTCTTCGGCCGCGGCGGCTCGCTGAAGTCGAGCTGGTACGGCGACTGCCTGCCCGAGCGCGACTTCCCGATGCTGACCGGCCTCTACCTCCAGGGCCGCCTGCCGCTGGACGAGTTCGTGAGCGAGCGGATCGGGATCGAGGACATCGAGGAGGCCTTCACCACGATGGCCGGCGGCGACGTGCTCCGCTCGGTGGTGGTGCTCTGATGGGCGCACGGATCGAGCGACTCGTCACGAGCGGCACGTTCAGCCTCGACGGCGGCACCTGGGACGTCGACAACAACGTCTGGATCGTCGGCGACGACTCCGAGTGCGTCGTCATCGACGCGGCCCACGACGCGGAGGCGATCCTCGCGGCCGTCGGCGAGCGCCGGCTCCTCGCCGTGCTGCTGACCCACGGGCACGACGACCACCTCGACGCGGTCGAGGGCGTCCGCGCGGCGACCGGCGCCCCGGTGCTGCTCCACGAGGCCGACCGGATGCTGTGGGACGCCGTGCACCCCGGCACGGCCCCGAGCGGCGGTCTGGTCGACGGTCAGGTCGTGACCGTCGCCGGCATCGCGCTCGAGGTGCGCCACACCCCGGGCCACACCCCCGGAGCGGTCTGCTTCGTGGCCGAGGCGCTGGGGACGGTGTTCACCGGCGACACGCTCTTCCAGGGCGGCCCGGGGGCCACCGGCCGCTCCTACAGCGATTTCCCGACGATCATCGACTCGATCACCGATCGCCTGCTGACGCTGCCCGCCGAGACGGTCGTCCGGACCGGCCACGGCGACTCGACGACGATCGGAGCGGAGGCCCCGCACCGCGAGGAGTGGATCGCGCGCGGGCACTGACCGGGCGGGGGGGCAGGCGCGCGCGCTGTCGGCCCACCCTCTGCGGCGTTCTGCTCATCCGGGCCTTCGCCTCGGTGTGGGTATTTCGCAACAGGTAGGCCGTGCTCTCTTGTTACCGTGAACAATCGCCGGTACCGTGCGGAGACCACACCGCAGGCGGGATCCCCCGTCCGCCCACCGGTTCGCTGCAGAACCCGAGAGGACACGTCGACGATGACGTCACGACCCCCGGGCGGAGGCAGGCGCTCGCGCCTGCTCGCCGCCACCCTCGCCGCCTCCGCGACGATCGCCCTCGCCGCCGGCGCCGCCGTGCCGGTCGCCGTCGCCGCGACAGCGGCGACCACCCCCGCGCAGAGCCTGCTCGCGGACTTCACCTTCGACACCGCCCCGAGCGGAGGCGCCTTCACCGACAGGTCGACCCGCGCCGCCGTGAAGGGGACGCCGACCCTCGTCGCCGGGCGCACCGGGCAGGGCAGCGCCGTCTCGCTGTCGTCCTCGTTCTGGCTCGATCTCACCGGGACCGACGGGCAGCCGCTGCTGAAGGGGCGCGACTCCGTCACCCTGTCGTACGACTCCAAGCCCGCCGCCGCGGACAACGTCGGCTGGTCGGTCTTCGCCGCACGCTCGGCCGCGACCCAGGACTACGCCCAGGAGAAGTACGTCGGCGTCCTCGACAGGACGACCGGCATCACCGTCGAGCGGTACGCCAACAGCGGTGCCCGCGACTCCTCGGGCAACCTCACCGGCCCGAGCAGCACGGAGTGGAAGCACGTCGACCTCGTCCTGAGCGCCGGCACCGCCCGCCTCTACGTCGACGCGAAGCCCGTGGCCGTCACGACGGCCGGCCCCTCGCTCGCAACGGTCCTCGGATCGACCGGCGGAGTCCTGCAGGTCGGCAAGGCCAACTGGGGCGGCGGGGAGTACTTCACCGGTCTCCTCGACAACCTGCGCGTCTACGACCGCGCCCTGACCGGGGCCGAGCTGGGCGCGACCAGCAGCACCGTGGCGACCGACCTGCGCGCAGCACTCGACGTCCCCACGACCGTGCTCGGCGACCTGCCCGCGCAGGTGCTCGGGAACACCGTGACCTGGACCGCCTCCGGCGCCGGCGCCGCGCGCGTCTCCTCCACCGGCGCCGTGAACCTCTCGGGCCTCACCGCTCCCGTCGCCGTCCGCCTCCAGGCAGCCGTCGCCGGGCAGACCTACGCGTGGGACAGCACCCTCGCCGTGCCCGGTGGGCGCATCGCCACCTCCGTCAAGACCGTCACCACGACGAACGGAGTGAAGGACGACCCGCTGGCCTACAACGACGACCGTCGCGCGGACTCGCTCTTCACGGCCGCACTGCCCGCCGGCGCGACCACCTGGGAGCCGCTGAACCGCTCGCAGTCGATCCTCTCCGTCCTCAAGGACGGCGACCAGGCGCAGCGCCCGAACGCCCAGATGGGCTCGCCGCTGCTGTTCCGCTCGAAGGACGGCTCGCTCGGCGCGGTCTCGTCGCAGAACAACGCGACGGACTCCGTCTACCTCTGGAGCTCCGCCGACGGCCGCACCTTCCGCGACCAGCGCGTCCTCCGGGTCGCGCCGGGCTCGGTCGTGACCGACCCGCGGATCGTCTTCGACTCCGCCCTCGGCGTCTACAAGCTGTTCTGGACCGATCTGCTCACCACCGAGGGCCGCGTGACGCTGTTCACCGACCTCGCCTCCGGCACCGCTCCCGGAGCGACCACCCGCGCCGACGCCCGCGTCCCCGGTGTCCAGGGCTCGGGTCTCCCCGCCTGGTTCACCCAGGGCCAGGCCGGCGAGACGACGCTGACCTCGTCCGAGTTCGGCACGTTCTACCGCGAGTACGTCGACCTGAAGAACACCGGTGTGAAGTCGCTCAGCGGCTCCGTCGACTCCGGCGCCGGATCCGCTGCGATCGCCGCAGCGCTCCCGGGGCAGGCCGTGATGGAGTACAACGACGGCTCGACCAAGTCGCTCAACGTCGACTGGCAGGACGATCTGACCACCGCCGTCGACACCTCGCGTCCCGGGACCTACCAGGTCACCGGCGCCGTCCAGCAGGACCCCGAGGCGATGGTCAACGAGGCCCGCGCGGATCCGCACGTCTTCTTCAACGAGGACGACGGCTACTACTACCTCACGGGCTCGCACTACGGCCAGGACTCCCTCGGCCCGATCGAGGAGAGCTCCAGCTACCGCAAGATCGGCCTCAAGCGCTCGAAGACCATCGCCGGTCTCGACTCCGCTCCCGAGCAGATCGTGATCGACCCCGACGCCGGCACGCCCGGCCTCCAGAGCCAGTACCCGAACACCTTCTACGGCTGGGGCGGATACATCTGGGCGCAGGAGTTCCACAAGATCAACGGCACCTGGTGGATCGTCGCCGGCATGAACAAGGGCTACGCGCCGGTCGGCGGCTGGTGCGACAACACCGTCCTGATCCCCTACACCGGGACCGACGCCTCGATCGCCGCGGGCGGCTTCCTCGACAAGACGAAGTGGGGCGAGCCGGTCGTCCTCGAGGGCGCGGCCTTCGACGTCAGCTACATCGACCGCCAGGAGAACGGCGCCACCCAGGGCTACTGGATCCTGCCCAACGGCAACACGCTCTCACTCGCCAAGGCGACGATGGGACCCAAGGGCACCGTCCCGCTGGTCTCCGGTGCGGTCAGCCGCATCTACGGCGAGAGCCAGCCGTGGGAGTCGGGCAAGCGCTCGCCGACCCCGTCCGACACCACCGAGGGCAGCGACCAGGGCGTCGTCGAGGCGCCGTTCATCGTGTCCGAGGGAGGACGCATGTACCTCACCTACTCGGGCGGAACGGTCGACAAGTACTACTCGCTCGGCATGCTCACGGCCGATGCGAACGCCGACCTCCTCAACCCCGCGACGTGGACGCAGACCGCGTTCCCCGTACTGGACACCGAGGACACCTACCTGGGCCGTCTCGGCGCGGACGAGACGCAGTACTTCTCGCGCCAGCAGGCCGGTACCGGGCACAACTCGTTCGTCGAGGACGAGTCGGGCAACCTGCTCCTCGCCTACCACGCCCGCCCCTACCCGGACCCGCACACGGCGACCGACCCGCAGAACGCGGGCGGCCTGTTCGACTCGGACCGCAACACCTGGTTCAAGGGCGTGAACATCCGCGCGAGCGGCCGGCTCGACCTCTCGCTCTCGAAGGAGCAGGAGGTGGCCTCAGCCAACCGCACCGTCACGGCGACGATCACCGTGAAGGCGCCGGCTGTGCCCGTCACCGCCACGGCAGCGGCTCGCTGCGTCGCGGGCAAGGTGGTGGTCACGCTGACCACCGTCAACAAGGCCGCGTCGAGCGCCGACCTCCGCTGGAACACCCTGTGGGGCGCGAAGACGCAGCAGATCGACGCGGGCCGGACCGCCTCGCTGGCCGTGACCACGCGGGCCGCCTCGGTCACCGCCGGCACCGTCCAGGGGGTCGCCACCGTCGGCAGTGCCTCCGCTCCCGTGAGCGCCGCCTACCCGGCGCTCCGCTGCGGATGACCTGACCGGCTCCTTCGACCGACGACGCCCGGCCGCCCCTCATCTGAGGGCGGCCGGGCGTCGTCGTTCCTCTCTGTGGTGATGTGCCGGGCGAACGGGTCGCGGCCCTCGATGATCTCGGCGGTGCAGCCGGCATCGCGGGAGAAGACCCACCGGATGACGCGGCCGCGTCGGACGACCGGACCGTTGCGATCCACGACCGACTCCCTCATCGAGGGGAGGTCGTCGGTCGACGAGGTACGGGGTGTCGTGAGTCGGACGGGAAGAGGCGAGCCGGTCTGTCGCTGCTGCACGAACCGGCCCGCCCCTTCGGCATCGTCTCAGTGGACGAGGGCGACCTCCGCCTCGTCCCAGGCGGGGTCGAGGTCCTCCTTCGTCCCTCGGATGAGGAGGAGTCCGATGACGGAGGCGGCGACCATGGTCACTGCGGCAGCCAGGAACACCGCCTTGTAGCCGTCGGTGAACGCGGCGAGTTCCGCCGTTCCGGACGCCACGGCGGAGTCCGCGGTACTCGCGTAGAACACGGTGAACACCGCGAGCCCGATGGATCCGCCGATGTGGAACACGGAGTTGACGACGGCGGAGGCCACACCGGCGTCCTCGTTCTCGACCCCGAGAAGGGCGAGGTTCTGGACGGGCACGAAGAGCATGGAGAGTCCGATCCCGAGCACGACCAGGGCGGGCAGGACCTGGAGGAAGTAGTTCCCGTCCGGGGTGATGCCGAGGAGCAGGAAGAGCCCTGCTGCCGAGACGAGCGGCCCGACGATCATCACGGGTCGGGGGCCGAACGTGTTGAGGATCTTCGTGGTGACGGGCGAGAACGCCATGATCGCGACGGTCATGGCGAGGTTCGCGAGCCCGGCCGTCAGCGGCCCCATTCCGAGGACGATCTGGAAGTAGAACGCGAGGTAGAGGATGGCCCCGATCATCACGGCGCCGTTCGCGGCCTGAATCAGGATCGCGCCGCCTCGCACGCGACGCAGGATGACGCGCAGGGGCAGCAGGGGCTGGTCGACCGTGCGTTCGATGAGCACGAAGACGGTCAGCAGGACGATGCCGAGTGCGAGGAAGGCGACGGTGTCGATCGCGCCCCATCCGTGCTCGGCCCGCGTGAACCCGTAGACGATCGCGCCCAGTCCCAGGGTCACCGTGACGGTTCCCCAGACGTCGTGGCGATTGTCTCCGTCCGCCTTGCTCTCGCGAAGCACGAGAGCCCCGCCGACGAGGCCGAAGGCGACGAAGACCAGGTTGACGAAGAGGCACCAGCGCCAGTCCGTGAATTCGGTGAGCACGCCGCCCAGGATCAGGCCGATGGCGGCTCCGGATCCGGCGACCGTGCCGAAGACGGCGAAGGCGAGATTGCGTTCCTTGCCGTGGGTGAACGTGACGGTGAGCATGGCGAGCGCGGCGGGGGCGAGCAGCGCTGCGAACGCGCCCTGGACACCGCGGGCGATGACGAGCTCCATACCGCTCTGAGCCAGTCCGGCCCAGAGCGAGGCGGCTCCGAAACCGGTCATCCCCACCATGAAGGTGCGCTTCCGGCCCCCGTAGTCGGCGATCCGACCGCCGAGAAGGAGAAGTGCTCCGAAAGCGAGGGCGTAGGCGGTGACGACCCACTGGCGCAGGCTGTCGCTCATCCCCAGATCCGCTTGGGCTTGAGGCAGGGCGATGGTGACGATCATCGTGTCGAGGACGACGACGAGCTGGGTCATGGCGAGAACGGCGAGCGCCCACCAGCGGGCGTTCGGCTTGTCCGCGATTCTGGACATGGAGAAACCTCCAGGCTTCTGAGGAATGAAGTCGCTGGAGGTTTTCAGCCTCGGATCCCGCACCGGCAGTGCACCTGACCGCCCGCAGCTCTGAAGCTGGGCAGGCGATCACGGTAACACAAGTTCACAATCATGAATGTACAGTTTCTCCCTGATTCGTCGACCGGGAGAGCCATCCCTCCGGGTGCGGTCCGTCGTCAGGACGACCCGCACCGAGGGGGTCGAGCCTCACCTTCCGACGTCGGCAGGAGAGGATGGCAGACTGGCGGCCGACGCTGTCGCACCCGCTCGTGCGGCGACGCGTCGAGACCCCCCGGGCCGCCTCAGCACCCACCATCCCTAGCCGCTCACTCGGACCGAGGGAGCGGCGGAATCGATCACGACATGGAATCGAACCCGCCCAGCGGTGAGGAGGTCCTGCCTTCTCCTCGGACGTCTCCTCGCGCGACGCGACCCAACAACCGGACTCGGATCCTCGACGCAGCGGTCCGCGTCGCGGCGCGGGAAGGATCTGTCCGCGTCACGCTCGAAGCGACTGCCGAAGAGGCTGGGCTGACACGCGGTGGAATGATGTACCACTTCCGCGATCGAGCCGATCTCGCCCGTGCTCTCCAGGAGCACGTCGCGGCCGGCTGGGAAGCCCAGCTGATCGACGTCGCAGGGAAGACGGCGGACGAGGCCACCTTGACGGAGCGCGTGACCGCCTACGTCACCGTCGCCCTGACACCGTCGACGCGCATGCAGATCGGACTCCTCCAGGCCACGGGCAGCGACACCGCTCTCCGAGCGCCGGTAGCGGAGGTGCGCCGACGGTGGACGCCCTCCGCAGAGGAGACCGCGACCGATCCGATCGCTCTCCGCCAGTTCATCGCCTGTCTTGCTGCTGACGGCCTGTGGTCGCACCACTCCCTCGGAGGTGATCGGATACCGGACGACACTCGAGCCGCGGTGATCTCCGAGATCATCCAGCTCTCCAGCCCGGGGTGATGCACGAAGGGCACTTTCCGGCGCGAGGCGGGTCCCGGCCGGGAGGAGCCCGACCGGGACCGAGGCTCTTCCTTCTGCGGTCGAGGATCAGGACAGGCCTGTCCCCGGACCCGGCTCCTGGGTCGAGCCGAGCCCCAGGCCGTCCCTGCTGAGGATGCAGCAGGGACGGCCTCCTCGAGGAGCGCCGCCATCGCCTCGCACCACGGCAGCACGGTCGCGAACGTCACCGACACGACCGATCCGACGACGGCCGACCAGGAGATGTCCGGCGTGCGCCCGCACAGGCACTCCCCTCGTCAGCGGGACAGCAGCGCGACGTGGATCTCCTCGGCGAGGAGGTCCAGCGCTCTGGCGTGGGACGCCAGGAAGGCCCGGCCGTCGCGCGTGATCGAGAAGCGCTCGATGCGCTGCAGCGGCGTCCTCCTGCCTCTCTCGAGGAGCACCAGACCGTGGCGTGAGAGCCGGAGGAGGCGCTTGCGCACCTCGACGACATCGACACGGTGGCCGGAGCGGTGGTCGAGTACCTCTCGGAGGCGGGACTCGTCGCGGTTCTCGCCGGTCGCGAGCGCGATCAGGATGAAGACGTCGGTGCCGCAGTCGAGCCCGCAGGCTCCGCAGCGGTTCGTGCGCCGCAGAGGGCGTGCGAGGGACGCGAGGAATCGATCGAGCATCACGGGTGTCTCCTGGGGAACGGCGGTCTCCTGCTGCAACGGGAGGAAGGGGCCGGGCCGCTCACCGCCGGCGCGCGTCCGGGAGTCGCCTCAGGAGAGCTCCACGCATCAGCGCTCAGCCCGGACAGGGGAATCCGGCCCGATCGCCACTCCGATCCGCAGCCGGTAGTGATGCCGGCTCGGCGGAATCGGCGGGCGATCAGGGCCGGGGACCCACTCGTCAGGTGCAGGGGGGCTCAGGAGAGAGGGAAGGCGTTGCCGTTGATCAGCAGGAGGTCGTGCGCTCCGACCGCAGCTGCGCTCCCGGCTGCTCCGTCGTCCTTCTCCTCGGCGAGGCCGTGCGGTTGCGCGGCCTTCGCCAGCACGAGCCCGGCGGTCGGGACAGTCCCGGTTCTCACGCTGTGATGCATCTCGTCGGTCGTCCTTCAGAGGTGGCGGCACTGCAGGTCGGGCGCAGTGCAGGTCGGGGCGGTACAGCAGGGGAGCGGGCGATCGTGTCGCCCGCTCCCCCGCCTTCTCAGCGGCAGCTGCGTGCCGGGTAGTCGACGCTCGTCTGCGCGGTGACCGTCTTCCCGTCGACGACGGCCTTCCCTGTCGCGGCCACCGTCCCGGCGGGGATCGAGACCGCGCGGGTGGTGACGGCGCCCGACGCGGATGCTCCCGGCGCGACTCCGGTCACGGTCTTCGAGCCGAAGGCGGTGACGGTCGTGATGTCCATGGTCGAGCGGCTGTCGTTCTTGACCACAGTGGTCAGGACGACCTTCCCGCTGACGCAGCGGGTCGACGCCGTGGCGGTCACGGTGAGCGGCGACGTGACGGTGACCTTCGCGGTCACGGTCCGGTTCGCGGGCGCGACCTCCTCCGTCGGCGTCAGGTCGAAGACCGGTCGGCCGTCGGCGGCGTAGTGGATGCGGGCGAGACGGGTGTCGCGGCCGTCACCCCCGACTCCGTTGCCCCAGGTGTGGTAGACGTACAGGTCGTTGCCGTCCTCGTCCTGGGTGACGGCTCCGTGGCCGGGACCCTGCTCGTAGGCGCGGTAGTCGACGACGCCGTCGGGCAGGGGGACGCTCTGCAGGAGCGGGCCGTCGTACTTCGTCCAGCTCGCGATGTCGGTCAGGTCACTGCCCTCCTCCGCCCAGGCGCCGCCCACGATGTACTTCGGGCTGACGCCGCTGCTGGAGTAGACGAGCGTGATCCTCCCGTCGCGCTGGATCGCGAACGCTCCCTCGGACAGGTGGTCCTCGAACGTCAGCGAGGGCACGATGATCGGGGTCGGCTCGCCGATGACGCGGGTGGGGTTCGCGGGATCGACCTTGGCGATCCAGGTCGCCGGGTCGCTCACTCCGTTGTCGACGTAGCGCTGGGACCACGCGTAGTACCCGGTTCCACCGGACTCGAAGTAGGTCATGTCGAGGCTGATGTTGCGTCCCGTGCCGGGGCGTCCGAGGGCGCTCCCGTCGCTCTTCAGGACGGCGCGCGGCGCGCTCCAGTCGGAGGGGTTCGCGGGGTCTCCGCCGTCGCGCAGCTGCATGATGTGCGCCTGCACCGTGAACCACTGACCGTTCTGGTTCGACTGGTCGTTGTCCGGGTTGAAGCACGGGGCGAACAGGATGGAGAGCTTGCCGCCGATCTCGTGGATCTCGGGGGCCCAGTAGCAGCCCGCGATCACCTTGCCCTCGGCGGTGCGGTCCATCCGCGTGGTGCGGTTGAGGAGGTCCACCTCACGCGCGCGTCCGCCGTTGTCGTCGCTGAGCTGGTCGATGCTGTCGGCGACCCGGATCGGCAGGTGCTGCGAGGCGACGTTGTTGTTGTTCGTGTCGTCCGTGGCGGTGAAGAGGTACTGCGTCTTCCCGTTGCGCTCGTAGCGGTAGATCGTCGGATCCGCGCGGTTGTAGGCGAACGGCTCGTTGTACTGCCGCTGGCGGACGGTCCCGGAGAGGTCGTACGTTCCCGGGCCCTTCGCGGCGAGGTCGGCGAGCTGCTGCTGGTTCCAGTCGATGCCGAGGCTGCCGGTCGAGCCGTCGTTGTAGGAGAGCTGCGCCTTCACTCCGGACAGGGCGGAGGTGTCGCCCTGATCGATCGTCTGCGGTGCGACCGAGGATCCGGTGTTGACCGTGCGGCCGAACCTCTTGGCGAGCGAGTCGGCGACGGAGCCGGAGACGGTCAGCGCGCCGCCCGGCAGAGCGTCGGGGACGCGGCCCGAGACCCCGGAGAGGTCGGGAGCGGCGACAGTGGCGGGGCTTCCTCCGAGGACCGCACCGCGGTTCCCGTCGGTCACGACGACGCTGCGACGGCCGCCGTCCTTCGGCCAGAACGCCTGCGCGCGGAGCTCGGTGCGGGCGAGGTCCGTGACGGTCGTGTACTTCGCAGCCCCGGAGGAGTCCGTCCAGGAGACGAGGTAGCGGTTCTGGTCCGTGTCGTAGACGGCCTTCGGCGCGACGACGCCCCCGGTGGTGCCGAGGTCGATGAGGCCGAGCTCGGTGAAGTCGGACGCGGTGGCGTCCGTGGCCTTGAAGACCAGAGCGCTCGAGGCCCCGGTGCCGTCGGACGCGCCCGACTGCAGAACGCGGGTGGCGATCACGCCGACGGTCCCGTCGGCGAAGGTGAACAGCGAGGGGTTCGCGAGGCCGCGGTTGTCGGCCTTGTCGGTCCCGAGGAAGACCCCGTCGGCGAAGAGGACTCCCGAGTTGCCCGAGAGCGGTGCCGCGTCGGCGACGGACGAGCCGAGTGCCAGGTGGAGGCCGCGGGCGATCGTGTCCTGGTTCGCCTTGTCCTCGCCGGTCGGCGTCCGGGTGTACGACACCACGGTCTTCGCCGTGGAGGCGCTGAGGACGGTGGTGCGGAAGGTCTTCGTCAGCGTGGTGGTGCCGACCTTCACGGAGGCGGTGAGCGCGAGCGCCCGGTCGGTCGCCGTGTCGTTCACGAGGCGTCCGCCGGACAGGCCGGCGCCGTCCGCGCTCCACGACACGGTGTAGCCGGCGAGCGTGGGAAGAGCGGTTCCGGAGGCGACGGTCGGCGGGACGACGAGGGCGGTGCGCAGGCGCGCCGTGGCGTCGGCCTCGGTGTCCGCGGCGACGGTGACGCTGCGCGCGGTGCCGGTGGCGGCGGATCCGGCGAAGGTCGCGGTCGGGGTCAGGGTCACGGTGGCGTTCGCCGAGCCGGGTGCCGGGCGGCGCACGGAGCCGTCGGTGCCGATCACAGCGGGGTCGCTGCTCGCCCAGGTGAGGACGGAGCCGCCCGCGCCGCGGGTCGGCAGGGAGAGGTCGCTGGTGACGGGTCCGGTCACGGAGACGGTCGCCGCGGCGGCGTCCGATGCGGCGATCGCGGCGGCGGCCGGAGCCGCGTCCTCGCGCACCTGGTCCTGGGTCAGTGCGGAGGAGTAGACGTGCACGTCGTCCATCGCCCCGGCGAAGAGAGGGTCGGGGCCGTAGAACGACTTGCCGAGGAGGCCGGAGAAGGCGGAGGTGCCGACCGTCGCCGCTCCGGTCGCGGAGGTCGGGGTGGTCTGGGCGAGCCGGCCGTCGACGTAGGTCGAGACGCTGACGCCGCTGCGCAGGACCACGGCGACGTGGCTCCAGCGGCCGGTGGCGGCGGGACCGGAGTCGGCCGCGCGCTGCTCCGAGCCGTTCTTCACGGCACCGATCAGGTTGCCTCCGCACTGGGGCGTGGTGAAGAGGTACCGCTCGGTCGACTGCCCGAGCGCGTACGCCCAGCTGCAGCTCTGGTTCCCCTCCCAGCGCAGCCAGGCTGACATGGTCACGTCGGTGGTGGCCGCCGTGGTCAGTCCCGGCGCGATCTCGGCGTAGGCGGCGGAGCTGCCTGCAGCGCCACCGGGGAGGCGGAGTGCGCGGTCGGTGCCGCCGCGCGGGCCGGCGACGGTCGTCGCTCCGGTCCCGCGCACGGTGGCGGAGCGGCCGGCAGCGGAGTCGGTCAGGGTCGTGCCCGCGCCCACGGCGGAGCCGACGGCGGCGGACGAGGAGAAGTCGTAGGAGAGGACCGGGCTGGGCACCGCGGCCTGTGCGGGTGCCGCGCTGAGCGCAGCCCCTCCCGCTGTCAGGCTCGCGGCGACCAGGAGGGCCGTCGTGCGTCGGAACCGCATTGTTCGTCTACTTCCGTGGGAGAGGTGGATGCGGGGAGCACGGACCAAGGGTCCGTGCTCCCCTGCTCCGGTGGCCGGAGGCCCCGGAACGGAGGAGGTCAGGGGAGGGGCGGCTCGACGCCGCCCCTCCCCTGTCACCGGCCTAGCGGCAGGTGAGCGCCGAGTACGGCGCGGCGGCCGTCCTCGTGCCGTTCGCGTCCTTCGAGGTGACGCTCACCTCGCCCGCGGCGACCGAGGTCGCCCGGGTGGTGAAGGCGGCGGAGACGGACTTGCCGGGAGCGACCCCGGTGAAGGTCCTGCTCCCCCACTGCGAGCCGACGGTCATCTCGACCGTGGAGCCGCTCGTGTTGGTGCCGGTCGCGGTGACCGTCACCTTGCCGGCGACGCAGCGGCTCGCGGCCGAGGCCGTCAGCGACGGTCCGGGAGGAGCCGTGGCGGTGATGGTGGCGATGGCCGGCGTCGCTGCCGAGTTGGCGAGCTGTCCGCGTACCTGCACGGTGTCGCCCGCCTTCTTCAGCGAGCTGAGATCGGCCGTCTCCCACGTCACGGCGACCGTCTCGCGGTGACCGTCCTTGAACGTCGCGCCCACCGTGGCGGGCAGGTCGACGGTGGTCGATCCGGCCTGCACGGTCCGCGCCACGGCGTCGATCGAGGTCACCAGGAGCGACGGGTTCCACTTCGCGGCGAGCCCGTCGCGCTCCTTCGCGGTGATGGAGACGACGGATCCGTGACGGGGCGAGGTCGGCAGCGAGAAGCTGCTGGGGATCGTCCACTGGATGTCGCCCTCGAGCGAGTTCGTGCCGAGCGGGATGTAGCCGCGTCCGCCGTAGTTGTCGGTCCAGAGGAAGTACTTGTACCCGGACCGGTCGCCCTCGTTGGTCTTGAAGATCTCGGGACCCTCGACCTCCGGCGTTCCGGCGGTGCGGCCGATGCAGGTGTCGATCAGGCTCCACGCGCCGGAGGCGGTGGTGGCACGGAGGTTCGTCGACTTCTGTCCGATGATGTCGGGCGAGGGGCAGCCGCTGGTCTCGGTCGCCTTCGTGAAGCGGTAGTAGGTGTCGCCGTCCTTGAGCATCGTGGCGTCGATCAGTCCGTTGCTCTTGTTGAGCGAGGGGACGTCAGCGGCCTTGAACCAGACCTCGGGGGTGGTGAAGTCGCGGAAGTCGCGGGTGGTGGACGTGAGGATCTGCGGTCCGTTGCCGTCCTCGACGTTGCGCGTGCTGTCGGTGAAGAGGGCCGAGGTCCAGTAGACGACGTAGGCGTCGATGGTGGGGTCGTAGGTGGCCTCCGGCGCCCAGGTCATGCCCGCGTTCGGCAGGTTGACCTCGACGTGGCGCTGCTGGCCCCAGTTGACGAGGTCCGTGGACTCCCAGATCTCGAGGTAGCGGCTGCCGCGGTTGGTCGATCCGCCGAAGCCGGTGGTGCCGACGGAGAGGTCGGTGGCCATCAGGAAGAAGCGGTCGCCCTCCTTCGAGCGGAAGATGAACGGGTCCCGCAAGCCCTTCGTGCCCAGGGTGGAGGTGAGGATCGGCTGGGCGTCGTTCAGGGTCTTCCACCTGAGCGAGTCGTTGCCGTCGGAGGTCGCGAAGCGGATCTTCTCGCCCTCGATGCTGTCGCCGGTGAAGTACGCGAACAGGTACGCGTCGAGGTCGCTCGCGGCCACGGGGGCCGCGGCCGGAACGGTGCGCGTGAGCGTCCGCACGAGGGGCGTGGTGCCGGGGACGGTGATCGTCGCGGTGAGGGTGACGGTGGTGTCGGCGGACGGACGCGTGAGCGAGCCCTTCGCGACGACGTTCGGCGCGGTGCCCTTGTCGGCGGAGGTGATGACGGCCTCGTTCGACGAGGTCCAGGTCACCACGGCGCTGGAGCTGTTCGCGCGCGCGGCGGTGGTGGCGACGTCGGCTCCGGTCGAGGGCAGGTTCAGGCTGCCGCGTACCGGTCCGGCGAGGGCGGGATCGTTGGTGATTCCGTCGGCGACGGCCCGGGCGAGCTCGGCCTCGGCGCTGTCACCGGCGGCGTACGCCGGGACGAAGACGGTGGTCGCACGGCCGACGACGGTGATGCCGCCGTGGACGGCGGTCGGGGTCAGCGTGACGGTGGCGTCCGGGCTGCCTGCGGCGGGCCGGGTGACGACGCCGCTGGCGCTGACGACGCCGGGGGCGCTCGACGTCCAGGTGATCGTGGAGCCGTTGGCGCCGGTCGTGGGGAGAGTGAGGTTCGAGGTGACGTTCGAGGTGTCGCCGAGCGACACGGCGGCGTCCTGGTTCGCGAGCACCGAGTGCACGGACGCGGCGCTCTGCTGCACCTGGCCGGCGGTGAGCGCGGAGGTCCACACCTGCATGTCGTCGATGGCCCCGGCCCAGTAGGCGTCCGCGCCGTAGAAGGACTTGCCGAGGAAGCCGGAGAACGTGGAGGTGCCGATCGCCGAGGCGGCGGTGAAGGTCGTGCTGCCCTGGCCGACGAGGGTTCCGTCGAAGTAGGTCGAGACCGACTGGCCGCCCTTGACGACGACCGCCATGTGCACCCAGCGGTTCGCAGCGACCGGAGTGGTGCCTGCGGCCCGCACCTCGGAGCCGTTCTTGATCGCACCGAAGCCCGCGGGTCCGCACTTCGTGGTGGAGAGGACGTGGGAGTCGACGCTGGAGCCGAGCGTGAAGGGCCAGGTGCAGTCCGGAGCACCGCTCCAGCGCAGCCAGGCGGACATCGTGACGTCCTGCGTGCCGGCGGGGATCAGGCCCGGGGCGATCCGGACGTGCGGCGCGGCCGACGTGCTCGATCCGCCCGGGAGCGAGAGAGCGCGGTCGGTGGAGGCGCCGGAGGGGCCCGCGACGCTGGTCGCGCCGGCGTTGATCAGGGTCCCGGGGTGGTTGCCCGGAGCGGAATCGGCGACGACGGCTCCGTTGGCGAGCGTCGCGCCGATGCCGTCGAACGAGTACTGCAGCGCGGGAGCGGGAACGGTCTCGGCGGCACCGGCGGCACCGATCGGTCCGAGGACGCCGCCGAGGCAGGCGATGGCGAGCGTCAGCGCGGCGCCCGCTCGGGGGAGGCGTGAGCGCCGGGTGCGCTCCTGCCGGGGGGTTCGTGACATGAGGGGGTCCTTCAGGTGAGGGGTCGGAGGGGGAGGACGGAGCCCGCGTGACCGGCCGGCGGAGTGGTGAGTCCGGCGTTCGTCTGGCGGGGAGGGAATCGCCGGGAGGCGGCCCGGGACGCGGGCCCGGCGACCCGCGATCGGGAGGCGGACACCGACGTGCGGGCGAGGACGTGGCGTCGCGCGGTGCGGGCGCCGACGGCGGTCACCGCGTGGGAGGTGTCGGCGGGGTCGGCAGCCGTCGGGGCCGGGCGTGGGCCTGCGGCGGGTGGGTGCGGCGGGAGGGTGGTGCTGTCGTCATCATCGACGTTCCTCTCAGGTTCGCCTTCGAACCGGTCGGAGTGGGACGCGAGCCGCGAGGACGCGCTCGCCCACTTCAGGGGACACCGTACCGACTTTTGTTAACGGTAACAATGGCGGATTCCCGGGGGATGCCGCAGCAGCGGCGAGTGTGAGCGCTCTCTCCCCGCGAGCACGGGGATCCGCGTCGACGGATCACCCGCGCACGGCGGGGCTCGAACCTGATCCGCTCGAGCCCGGCACTTGACACCGGCTCCGGGACCGGTCGATGGTTGTCCACGTCAACATGCAGGTCGTGATCAGCTTCCCCTCCCACACGGAGCGTCGGCGCTGACGCGTCCCGCGGCGGGACGACCGGATCACCATCCCGGTCGCTCCGGCGCATTCTCTGCCGTGCTCCGATCCCTTCGGACACGGCTTCTTCCTGCGACCCTCACCCGCGTCCCTTCGGGGACGCCGGATGTCTGTGAAAGGCACCCATGTCCCGGACAACGAAGTCCCACCCGTCCAAGCGCCTGATCGGCGCCGTGATCGCGGCCGTCGTCGGCATCACGACCTTCGGCATCAGCTCGCCCGCCTCTGCGGCCACCGCCCCGGTCGGCCTCGGATCGGCGCAGGAGATCCGCAACCAGCACAGCAGCATGTGTCTCGACGACTTCGACTTCGGGACTCAGCCCGGAGCCGAGGTGCGGCAGTGGAGCTGCACCGAGGGGAGCAACCAGCGCTGGCAGGTCACCGACCTCGGCACAGGCTACGCCGAGATCAAGAACACCTTCAGCAACCTCTGCCTCGACAACTTCGACTTCGGCACCACCCCGGGCTCGGAGGTGCGGCAGTGGAGCTGCAACGGCAGCACCGCCCAGCAGTGGCGGATCACCTCCGTCGGCGGAGGCTACGCCGAGATCGCCAATCGGCACAGCGATCTCTGCCTCGACAACAAGGACTTCCGCCAGCTCGACGGCTCCCCCATTCAGCAGTGGACCTGCACCGGCTCCAAGGCCCAGCGCTGGGCACTGACCGATCCGACCGTGCAGAAGATCACCTGGACGCTGAACCGCGTCGCGAGCCCGACCGCTGACGAGGCCGACGCCTACGCCCGCATCACCGACGCGATGGACCGCGCCGTGGCCCGCTACAACCGCCTCAGCAACATCTCCCGCTCCCTGACCGTCTCGTACAGCCCCGGAACCCCGACGGCCGATGCGAACATCTACGGCCAGATCCGCTTCGGCAAGGAGCGCGTCTACATGGTGGAGGGCACCGCCATGCACGAGATCTCGCACACCGTGGGCTTGGGCACGTCGACCACCTTCAACACGAACTGCGAGAACAGCAGCTGGGACTCGGCCCTGGCACTGCTGCGCACCTGGGACGGACCGGACGCGACGATCCAGTGCACCCCGGGTCACATCTTGAACTACGGCCTCAACTACAACAGCGAGTTCAGCCAGCTGAACCTCGAGCGCCACGTGAAGCTGGTGCAGTCCATGCTCAGTGACGGCATGTAGCCGTCACTCGAGGCACGCCCGAACGAGCATCCTCGCCGCCCCTCGCGGGCGGCCGGCGCCGGCGGGGCGGGGAACCAGAGCCCTCCCCCCCGCCGGCGCCGCAGGCCCCGATGTCTCCCTCCGGAGGCGCGGGGCAGCGGAGCGCTCGGGAGTCGAGGAGGGCCCCTCGACCGGGTGGTCGCAGCCGACGTGCCGGACGCCGCACCCTGGGGAGGGGGCGTCCGGCACGTCTTCCTCGTGTCGGCGCCGTCCGGTCCGCCGGACCCCCCGGAGGCGCATGACGGGCGGCGTCTGCGGGCGCTAGCGGTTCTGCTCGACGGTGCTCGGCGCGGTCCGGTGCGTCTCCGGCGCCTCCGTGCCGACGGGCTCCGCCTCCCCGCTCGCCGCGGCCTCCCGCAGGTACTGCGCCGACATGACGCGGTAGGAGCGGGTGAGCATCGCCGCGCCGGCCGCGATGATCATGACGACTCCGCCGACCAGGAACACCAGCGCGATCCCCCGGCCGATGCCGTCGCCGAGCAGCCCGCCGAAAGCCGAGCGCCCGGCCGGCGACTCCATGTACGGGATGAGCGCGAACTCGGCGATCGGGGCGATGAGGAACGACGTGATCGGAGCGGCGGCCGACTCGAACGCCGCCGCGAAGCCGAAGACGCGCCCCTGGGTCTCGAAGGGGACGACCTTCTGGATCACCGTCTGCTCGGCGGCCTCGACCGCCGGGATCAGGGTCATGTAGATCCAGATGCCGCCGGCGTAGAGCCACCACCAGTCGCGGAGGGTGAAGACCGCGCCGATCAGGCCCATCGCCATCACGAGCAGCAGCATCGTCCGGATCGGGTTCCTCCCGAGGCCGAACCTCGCCACCAGCAGACCGCCGATGACGAAGCCGGTCGCCGTCACTCCGAGCACCACGCCCCACAGCTCGACCGGGAACAGCTCGAGGCCGTACGGGTCCATCAGCGCCATGTAGACGCCGCCGATCAGGTTGTTGAACGTCGAGAAGACGAGGAGCGCGAAGAGCCCGGTCGCCGCCCGCACCGCGGTGAGGCTGCCGCGCAGATCGATCAGCGGCGCCCTCTCCCCCGTCGACACGGGCCGCTCCTCCGGGATGCGGAGGAACAGCAGGTGCACGAGGGCGGCGGCGGAGAGGCCGATCGCGATCATCAGCGTCCACCCCATGCCGAGCAGGCCGATGGCGAGTCCGCTGAAGACGCTGGTCACCACGAAGGCGAGGCCCTGCACCGTGCCGACGAGGCCGTTCGCGCGGGCGTGCCCCTCCTCCGGGACCAGCAGGGTCACCGTCGTGGAGAGGGCGATGTTGCGCATGTTCTCGATGACGGCGCCGAAGAGGATCGTGCCCGAGAACACCCAGAACCAGGGGGCGCGGAAGTCCAGGAGCGCCGCCTCGGGCAGCGCGAGGAAGAGGCCGCCCGCGACGCCGAACGACACGAGCGTGACCGCCCCGGCGAAGACCATGACGCGGAACTTGCGGTGCCGGTCCACGATCGTGCCGAAGGCCATCGCGAAGACCGCGACGAGCAGCATGTAGGCGCCGCCGATGATCCCGGTCGCCAGGACGGAGCGCGTCTCGAGGTACACCCAGAACGTGAGCGCGAACCAGAGGAAGCTCGTCGTCACGTTCGCGACGGCGGTGTTGAGGAGGATCTGGTGGAAGTCGCGGAGCCTCGTCGAGGCGTCGACGGCGGGTCCGGGCACGGGGGCGGTCGAGGACACGGCTTCCCTCCGCTCGCGACGGCGCCGTCGGTCCCGCGGCGGGAGTCGAGGGTCGTCGCAGCCACTGTAGGACCGCGCCGTCGGCGAGTCGAGAGGGGCCGGGCGTCCGGCGGGGATGCGCTGCCGCCTCCCGCGCGGAACGAGGGCGCCGCCGCCCTCGCGACCCGGATCAGCGGGCCTCGGGGGCGGCGGCGCCGACGGGTCAGACGATGGCGGCGCGGAGGGCCGCGGCGGCCTCGCCGACGTCCGGGGCGCCGTAGATGGCCCCGCCCGCGACGGCCACGAGGGCGCCGGCGCGCTGCACCGACTCGATGGTGGCGGTGCTCACGCCGCCCGCGACCGAGAACGGCACGCCGGAGGACTCGCCGTCGCGCAGCAGGGTCTCGAAGGTGAAGCCCTCCTCCGCCTGCTCGTCCAGACCGGCGTGCATCTCGACGAACTCGGCGCCGAGGGCGACGACCTCGCGGGCGCGGGCGGCCTTGTCGGGCACGCCGATGAGGTCGACGACGACGCCCTTGCCGTGCTTCCTCCCGGCGGCGATCGCGCCGGCGATGGTGCTGTCGCCGGCGACGCCGAGGACCGTCACGAGGTCGGCGCCGGCCGCGAAGGCCATGTCGGCCTCGAGCTCGCCCGCGTCCATCGTCTTGAGGTCGGCGAAGACCGTCTTGTCGGGGTGCGCCTCCTTGATGGCGGTGATGGCGGAGAGGCCGGCGCTCTTGATGAGCGGGGTGCCCAGCTCGAGGATGTCGACGTGCGGGGCGGCGGCAGCGGCGAGCTCGAGGGCGGCGTCGGTGCTGAGGGTGTCCATGGCGAACTGGAGCTTCACGGGGTTCTTCTTCCTGTCGAGGTGGGGAGTCGGGTCATTCGAGGTTCGCGTGGCGCGGCCAGAGCTCGTCGGCGCTGTCGCCGCGGCGCTGCCAGAGCGCGTGGAACAGGGCGTCGCCGGTGAGCACGACGACCTGCTCGAAGAGCCCGCCGGAGTACTGCGCCGAGGCGGCCCCGGAGCGGTCGAGCTTGTCGGCGGCGGGCACGACCACCACGGCGGAGGCGAGCCCGGCCAGCGGGGAGTCGGCGGCGGTCGTGATCGCCGCGACCCGCGCTCCGGCGTCGACGGCGGCCTGCGCGGCGCGGACGATGCCCCCGGTGGTGCCGGAGCCGCTCGCGGTGAGCAGCACGTCGCCGCCGCGGATCGCCGGGGTCGTCACGTCGCCGACCACGTGCACGACGAGTCCGAGGTGCATGAGGCGCATGGCGGTCATCCGCAGGGCGAGGCCGGAGCGGCCGGCGCCGTGGACGAAGACGCGGTCGGCGCCGGCGAGCAGCTCGAGGACGGGCTCGAGCCGGTCGGTCGTCAGCGAGGCGGTCGCGGCGGACACCTCGGCGGCGATCACGGCGAGCGCCTCTGCGGGGTCGGTGGTGCGGTCGTCAGCGGGCATGGGTCCACAGTGAGCCCGGCGACCGGATCCGCGCGCCACCTGATCGAGGAGGTCCGCCTACCCGATCGGGTGGGCGATGCCGCTCGCGGGTAGGACGGGTAGGTTCGGAGGATGGATCCCGCCGAGTCCCCCGCCTCCCGCACCCTGCTGCAGCAGCACGCCCGCACGGTGGCCGAGCAGGCCGACCGGCACGCGGTGGCGCTGGAGTCGGTGCTCTCCGCCCTGCGCGCCGAGCGCCTCGACGACCGTGCGGCCCGCACCGTCGCGATCGACATCGCCGCGAACGCCCTGGTCGAGCTGCGCACCGCCTCGGACGAGCAGCGCAGCGCGATGCTGGAGCCCGTCGTGGGCGCGTTCGCGCGGCTCCGGAGCGACCTGCGCCCGCTCGTCCGCTTCGGCGACCTCGACGTGCAGTTCGTCGAGCCGCCCGCCACCGGGCGCGCCCTCCCCGGCGAAGTGGCGCACGGGGCCCGCGCGATCGTGCGGAGCGCCGTGCTGGCGTTCGTGGAGTCGGAGCAGACGCGCCGGGTGCGGATCCAGTGGGACTGCGACGGGCTCAACCTGCTCATCGAGATCCGCGACGACGGCCGGGGCGAGCTGACGACCCGCGACGACGCCCTGCGCCCGATCGCCGAGCGCGTGCGCGGGCTCGACGGGGAGCTCTCGGTCGCGTCGACCGCGGGCTGGGGGTCGACCCTGTCGATCCGCCTCCCCCTCGATCCGCCGGCGCAGCCCGACGGGCTCGACCTCGCCGAGCTCAGCGCCCGCGAGCGGGAGGTGCTGAACCTGATCACGCTCGGCGCCTCGAACCAGCGGATCGCGGACGACCTCGGCATCAGCGGCAACACCGTGAAGTTCCACGTGTCGAACCTGCTGCGCAAGGCCGGCGCCCGCACCCGGGCGGAGCTGGCGGCGCTGGCGCGCTGATCGATCCGGGTGCCCCGTCCTGGCAGAGCCGCCCTCGCAGTGCCGCCCCCGGACGCACGGACGGGCCGCGGCGGCCGCCGAGGGTCTCCCCCTCCTGCGGCGCCGCGGCCCGTCCGGCCGATCAGCGCGCCCCGATCACTCGCTCCGGAGCAGCCCGAAGCGGAATCGGCCGGAGCCGTCGAGCGTGTCGTCGATGCCCGAGATCGTGGAGGAGGCGATGACGGTCTCCGTGCCCTCGAGGAGCGGCACGGTGATCGCCTTCTCCGCCGCGAGGCGCTGCGCCTCCTCGATCGCCGCGGTGCGCTCGTCGCCGGGCGCCAGGCTCCGCTCGCGCAGCACGACCTCGTTGTAGGCGTCGTCCTTCACGGCGGCGCCGAGGATGGAGGGGGCCTCGTCGGTGCCGTAGAGCAGGTTCAGGTAGTTGTCCGAGGCCGGGTAGTCCGCGAACCAGCCCTGCTGGTAGAGCGGGTAGGACGTCGACTTCTCCTTCACGTACTGCGTCCACTCCGTCGACTGCAGGTCGACCGTGAACAGCCCGCTGCGCTCGAGCTGGTTCTTGATGAGCGCCTACTCGTCCGAGGTGCTGGAGCCGTAGTGGTCGGTGTTGTACTGCAGCGTGAGATCGACGGGACCGGTGATCCCGGCGGCCTGGAGCGCGGCGGCGGCCTCGTCCGCGCTGGGACCGCCGCTCCCGTCGCCGAAGGCCTGCTCGTAAGCCGGCGTCGATCCGGTCAGGGCGCTGGGGACGATCGAGTAGACCGGCGCGTAGGTGCCCTTGTAGACCTGGTCCGACAGCTCGTCGCGGTCGATCAGGTCGGCGACGGCGGTGCGGACGGCGAGCGCCTTGTCGGCGTCGGCCTCGGGGGTCGCGGAGCCGTAGGGCATGGTCTCGGGGTTGAAGACGAGGAAGCGCATCTCGGCGCCGGGACCGGAGTGCACCGTCAGGCCCTCCTCGCCGCGGAGGTCCTCGGTGTCGGTCGCGTTCAGCGTGCGGTAGGCGACCGCGATCTCGCCGCGCTGGATGTCGAGCTTGAGGTTGCTCTCGTCCGCGTAGTAGCGGACGATCACGGACTCGTTGGCGGCGGCGCCGAGGAGGCCGTCATAGGAGTCGTTGCGGGTGAGCTGCACGAGCGAGTTCAGCGTGTAGCTCGTGATGGAGTACTGCCCGCTGAAGGCGTCGCCGGCGACGATGTCGTCGTCGGTGGTGAGGGAGTCGGCCGAGAAGACGTCCTCGTCGACGATCGCGGCGGCGGGGCTGGTGAGGATCTGGGGCCAGAGGGCGTTGTCCGGGGTGGCCAGCGTGAAGACGACGGTGGAGTCGTCCTCCGCCTCGACCGAGACCATGTCCGAGAGCAGCGACGAGGGGCCGTTCGGAGCGGCGATCGCCACCTGGCGCTCGAAGGTGAAGACCACGTCCGAGGCGGTGAGCGGATTGCCGTTGGCGAAGGCGGCGTCCTCGCGCAGGGCGACGCGGTAGTGGGTCGGGTCGGTGAACTCGGCCGAGGCCGCGAGGTCCGGCACGGGATCCGTCGATCCGGGGGCGGAGGTCAGCAGCCAGGAGAAGACCTGGTTCTGCAGCGTCGCCGAGCCGAGATCCCAGGAGCCAGCGGGATCCAGGGCGGTGACCTTGTCCGTGGTCCCCAGGAGGATCCCGGGGGGCGCCTGGGCGCCGGTGGTGCCCGGCGAGCAGGCGGTGAGGGCGACCGGCGTCGTGCCGTCGCGGTTCCTGCTACTCGAGCAGCTTGCCCGCGGTGGCGACCTCGCCGCTGATCAGCGCCTGGATCTCCTCCGGCACCGCGGGGATCTCCTCGCGGGTGATCCCCGTGGAGGGCGACCAGACGAGGTTCACCTGGAGGGCCGGGTCGATGTCCGGGTAGTCGCTGCGGTTGTGGCAGCCGCGGCTCTCCCGGCGCTCGAGGGCGGCCTCGAGGGTGGCCCGCGCGGCCATCGCGGCCGACTTGAGGTCGAAGGCGTGGGCGAGGTCCTGGAAGCCGGCGATGTCCGGGTGCACGCCGATGTCGGCGATGCGCGCCTCAATCGCGTCCAGCTCGGCGAGCCCGGCGAGCAGGCCCTCCTCGTCGCGGACGACTCCGGCGTGCTCGGTCATCGTGTTGCGGATCGCGCGCTGCAGGGCGCGGACGTTCTCGGTGCCGTCGGCCGCGAGCAGTCCGGCGATCTCGTCGCGGGCGACCTGCACGGACGCGGCCGAGCGGGTCTGCGCGGTCAGCGAGGCGGAGTACTCCGCCGCCGCCTGCCCGACGATCCGGCCGAACACCAGCAGCTCGATCAGCGAGTTGCCGCCGAGGCGGTTGGCGCCGTGCAGCCCGCTGGAGGCCTCGCCGATCGCGTAGAGGCCGGGGACGTCGGTGCTGTGGTCGTCCGAGCGCACCCAGACCCCTCCCATCGAGTAGTGCGCGGTGGGCGCGATCTCGATCGGGTCCTTCGTGATGTCGAGCATCTGCAGCTCGAGCATCGTCTGGTACACCCGCGGCAGCCGGGTCATGATCGTCTCGCGCGGCAGGTGCGAGACGTCGAGCCAGACTCCGCCGTTCGGCGTGCCGCGACCCTCCTTGATCTCGGTGTAGCAGGCGAGGGCGACGCGGTCGCGGGTCGAGAGCTCGAGGCGCTCCGCGTCGTATTTGCCCATGAAGCGCTCGCCGAGGCCGTTGCGGAGGATGCCGCCCTCGCCGCGGGCCGCCTCGGAGATGAGGGTTCCGGCCGCGTTCTCGGGCTCGATGATGCCCGACGGGTGGAACTGGACCAGCTCGGGGTCGCGCAGGCGACCGCCGGCCTCGACGGCCAGGCGGAACGAGTCGCCGGTGTTCTCGTCCCGACGGGAGGAGGTGCGGCGCCAGATGCGGTTGTGCCCGCCCGCGGCGAGGATCACCGCGTCGGCGTGGATCAGGTAGCGGGTGCCGTCGACGAGGTCGAAGCCGTAGGCGCCGAACACGGCTCCGTCCTCGTTGACGAGGATGCGGGTGACGTAGACGGTGTCCAGGATCGGGATCTCGAGCTGGGCGGCCCGGTTGACGAGCGTGCGCTGGATCTCGAGGCCGGTGTAGTCCCCCGCGAAGGCGGTCCGGCGGTAGGTGTGCGCCCCGAAGAAGCGCTGCGAGATGCGGCCGTCGTCCTCGCGGGCGAACGGCATGCCGTAGCGCTCGAGGTCCTGGATGCCGCGGGCAGCGTTGGAGGTGACGATCTCGACCGTGTGCGGGTTGGCGAGCTGGTAGGACTCGGTGATGGTGTCGGCCGCGTGCTGCTGCCAGCTGTCGTCGGGGTCCATCGTGGCGAGGGCGGCGTTGATGCCGCCGGCGGCGAGGGAGGTGTGCGCATCCGACTTCGAGCGCTTGCCGAGCGCGAGGACGTCGACGCCCGCCTCGGCGAGCTCGATCGCGGCGCGCAGGCCCGATCCGCCGGTGCCGATGACGAGGACGGAGGTGGAGATCCGACGCTCCGGTGCGGTGGTCTCTGAAGGGGTCATGCCTCCACGCTAGGCACCGCGCTTCGATTACTCCAATGCATAATGCTGGGCACCGCCATGCACGTAGGGTATGGCCATGGATCTCGAGCAGCTGACCGGATTCGTCGAGGTCGCCCGCCTCGGCAGCTTCACCCGCGCCGCCGACGAGCTGCACCTCGCGCAGCCCTCGCTGAGCCGCCGGATCGCCGCGCTGGAGCAGGACCTCGGCTCGGAGCTCTTCCACCGGGCGCGCTCCGGCAGCACCCTCACGCCGGCCGGCGAGCTGCTGCTGCCGCTCGCCCGGCGCATGCTCGCCGACGCCGGATCGGTGCGCCGCGAGCTGGCCGAGCTGGCCGGGCTCGAGCGCGGCCGGGTCCGGTTCGGCGCGACGCCGACGCTCTGCATCAGCCTCGTCGCGGAGGTGCTGCACGCCTTCCACTCCGCGCATCCCGCCGTGGAGCTGCACCTCGCCGAGGACGGGTCGCGGAGCCTCTTCGACCGGCTGGCCCGCGGCGAACTCGATCTGGCGCTGGTGACGACCTCGACCGCGGCCGCTCCCGGCGCCTTCACGGTGACCCCGCTGCTCGTCGAGGAGCTCGTCGTGGTCTCCTCCGCCGCGGAGCCTCCCCTCGCCGCGACCGGCGCGCTCGACCTGGCGGCGGTCGCCCGCCTCCCGCAGATCGTGTTCAACTCCAGCTACGACCTGCGCCGCACGACCGACGCCGCGTTCGCCGCCGCGGGCCTGGAGCCGGACGTGGTGCTGGAGGGCGCCGAGATGGACGCGGTGCTGCGCTTCGCCGAGCGGGGCCTGGGCGTCGCGGTCGTCCCGGCGATGGTGCTGCAGGGGCGCCCGGGCCTGCGCTCGATCCGCATCGAGGAGCCGACGCTCGAGAAGCCCACCCTGACCCGGACGATCAGCGTGGCGCGTCCGGCGGACCTCGCGCCGACCGCCGCGGTGCGGGTGATGCAGCGCACGATCGCGGCGACCGCCCGCGCGTTCGCCGCGCAGGCCGGGGGCACGATGCGCCTGGCCTGCAGCGGCTGATCGAGCGGGGGTCCCGACACGCAAGCGGGGCCGGCACGAGGAGCACCCGCCGACGGCGGGCCGCGCCCTCCCTGCACGCTGATCGAGCAGCCCCGCACGGGGCGTGTCGAGATCCCCCCTCCCTCGCGCAGGAGCGCCCCCGACCCCGCAGGGCCGGGGGCGCTCCCCGGTGGTTCAGCCGCGCGCTACGAGCACGGGCGCGCCGCGTACGGAGCGCTCACCTCCGTCTCGACGGGGGCGCCGTTCCTCGTGGCCGTGGCCTCGACGGTCACCGCACCGGCCGGCAGGTCCGCCTGACGGGTGGTGAAGGCGTGCGACACGGTCTTGCCGGGCGCCACCGAGGTGAACGTCTTCGTGCCGGACGTCGACGTGAAGGTCACGCCGACCGGGACGTCGGAGCCGTTGCTCGCCTGGACGGTGACGATCGCCTTGCCCGCGATGCAGCGGGTCGCCGCGCTCGCCGTGATGTCGAGCGCCGGAGCCGCCTCGCCCTCGGTGAAGGCGAAGGTGTCGAGCTCGAACAGGTCGCCGGCGGGTCCGGAGTAGCTGAAGAACACGTCGTGCACTCCGGTCGCTCCGGTCAGCGCGGCGCTGACGTCGGTCCACTCGCCGGTCGTCCCGTTCACCGCGACGGTGCCCGCGACGGGCCCGGTCTCGGAGTCGAGGCGGACCGTGACGGTGCCGCCGGCCTGCAGCGCCTTGGCCTTCGCGGTGAACGTCGCGGCTCCGGTGTCCCCGAAGTCGACGGCGGACAGCGCGGTCCAGTCGCCGTTGTCGAGGTCCTTCAGCACGAGGTTCTGCGTCGCGCCCGCGGCGGGGGTGCCGAGCGGCGCGGTCGCGATGCCCTTGCTCCAGCCGATGGTCTCGGCCGGGAAGGTGCGGTACGGATCGAAGTCCTTCACCTGGTCGACGCCCTTGTAGTCGCCGACCACCTGCTGCACCGTGCCGTCGGCGTTGAACTGCAGCTCCTGGATGTGCGGGCTGCGGTACCCCTGGGTGGTGTCGCCGTTGATCCGCTTGTTGAGCGTCGGCGCGTGGTAGGTGAAGTAGTACTTGCCGCCCAGCTCGAACACCGACTGGTGGTTGTTGCCGCCGGTGCCGTTTCCGAAGAAGCGGCTCTGGTTCGGGAACATCACGCCGGCGTAGTTCTCCTTGGGCCAGGACATCGGGTCGTCCGAGATCATGTAGCCGATCTCGCCGCCGCCCGGGTAGCCGGGCTCGCGGGTCTGGTTGCCGCCGAAGTCGTTGCCGCCGAAGTGGGACGAGTACGAGAGGTAGTACTTGTCCTGGCGCTTGAACACCTGGGCCGCCTCGAACGCGACGGGCGCGTCCACGACGGCGGAGGTGCCCTGGGTCGAGATCATGTCGTCGCCGAGCTCGATCACTCGGATGTTCTTCGGGTTGTTGAAGCGCTCGGCCGCGGGGAGCGCGGTCGAGGCGGGTCCGCCTCCGAAGAACAGGTAGCCCTGGCCGTCGTCGTCGACGAGCGGTGCCGGGTCGAACTTCCACGCGACCGCCTCGGCGCCCGGGGTGGACGCGTTGATGAGCGTGGAGGTGCGCTGGCTGGTCCACGGGCCCACCGGCGAGTCGCCGGTGATCACGTTGCTGGAGCCGCCGCCGTTGGCGTAGTAGAGGAAGTACTTGTCGACGCCGTTCACCGTCTTCTTCGCCATGCCGGGAGCCCACGAGTTGCCGGTGTAGGGCGCGACTCCGGTGGAGCCGGCGACCTGGATCTCGCCGTGGTCGGTCCAGTTGACGAGGTCGTCCGAGGAGATCACGGTGATCTGGTTGATCTTGCCGTAGTCGATTCCGGCCGAGACGCCCGTGGCGGGGTTCGGCGCGTAGCCCTGGGTGTCGTTCGTCATGTACATGTACACGCGGCCGTTCTCGACGAAGCCGAAGCCGTCGGCGCCGAACTTCCAGCCCATGAGCGGGTTGTGGTCGCCCGGGATCTTGCCCACGACCTCGATGGTGCGCGAGGCGGGCGCAGGAGGCGCCGCTCCGACCAACGAGACGTCGTCGAGCTTGTAGTCCATCAGGTGCGTCTCGGGCGCGGCCGACGGCGTCGCGGTCCACGGCGTCTCGAAGAAGAGGCGCGCGGTGGCGACGCTCTGCCCGGCGGGGATGGTGAACGATCCGTTGATCGTCGCCCACTGGCCCTTGGTGGCGGTGACGCTCGCGAGGTTCGTGTAGGTGCCTCCGCCGTAGTGCATGGTGGCGAAGAACTGCTTGGTCGCGGGGCTCGCGGCGTTCTCGTACTTGATCTGCGCCTTGACCTGGTAGGTCTGGCCGGCGACGACCTTGCCGCTGAGGTCCTGCATGGCGCCCGCGCCGGTGGTCGTGCGGCCGGTGACGAGCGCTGCGGCGGTGCCGGTGCGCGCGTCGGTGGTCGTCGCGACGGTGCCGGCGTCGGCAGCGTTGCCGTTGTTCACGAACCAGCTGCTGATGCCGCTCTCGAAGCCGCCGTTGACGATGAGCTCCGCCTCAGCGGCGGACGAGGTCTGGGCGGCGAAGGGGGCCACCAGGAGCGCGGTCAGCGCGGCCGTGGCCAGCAGCCTCAGCCGCAACCGCCCCTTCGGAGCGGCTTCTCGTTGTGGTGATCTCACGGATCCTCCTTGATCGTGTCGTGCAGGAGATCGTCGGCGACGGATGCCGCTGACGCGTTCGGGGGCGGGGGCGGCCGCGCAGGCCGCCTCCGGAGTGCTCAGCCGCAGGACGCGGCCGGGTGGGGCGCTCTCACCGTGGTCGTCACCGGCTCGCCGTCGAGGGTGGCGGTCGCGGTCACGACCACCTCGGCGGCGGGGACCGAGGCCGCCCGCGTGGTGAAGGCGTGGCTCGTCGTGGCGCCGGGTGCGAGCGCGGCGACCGTCTTCGTGCCGGAGGCGCTCTCCATCCGGACGGCGACGGGCACGTCGTCGGCGTTGGTCGCCCGCACGGTCACGACGACCTTCCCCGCGATGCAGCGGGTCGCGGCGGCGGCGGTCACATCGAGCGACGCCTCCTTCAGCGTCCCGAGGCGGGCCAGCTGGTAGCTGAGCGCGCGCTCCGGGGCGTCGATCTGGTTCTGCGTTCCCGCGGTGCCGACCGCCTGCGCCTTCGCAAGGACCGACTGGAGGTCGGACCAGGCGTCGGCCGGGTAGTCGTCGGAGCGGAGCGTCGCCGCGTGAGCGACGGCCGCGTCGAGCTGCGAGCGGTCGAGCGCCTTCCCCTCCGAGGAGAGGGTGTCGCTCAGGAGGAACTCGTCGACGTCGACGTGGCCGCCGGCGGTCTTCGTCGCGTAGCTGAATAGCCCGAGGCGGTGGCCCATGAAGTGCGTGAGCTGACCGTCGAGGGTCTGCGGGCCGACGCGGCTGCCGAGCTTCGTCCAGCTCGTCCCGTCGAGGCTGTACGAGAAGGTCGTCCAGAGCTGTCCAGCCGGAGCCGAGAGCTCGAGGTCGGCCTTCAGGCGCACCTGCGAGGCGTCGCCGAGGGCGGCGGTGCTGCCGGGGAGGAAGGACTCGACGGCCGCCTGGTCGAACGTGGTCGCGAACGGCTGGCTGCGGTTCACGACGCCGACGGTGTTCACGCCGTCCTCGCGCTTGACCGCGACGTAGGCGAAGCCGCGGTTGTAGGCCGCGAGCCCGGCGACGTCGCCGTCCTTCATCCCGGAGACGTCGAACGCCGCCTCCGCCGACTGCTTCGGCGCCACGATGCGCTGGGAGAGCGTGTTGCGCGCCTCCTCCAGGTACGTCATCTCGGGCGAGCCCGAGAGGCGCGTGTGCGCGGCCGTTCCGCTGAGCACCTTCCCGTTGGTGAGGCGGAGCCAGCCCTCGCGCTCGGTCAGCGACCAGTAGCGGTTGTCGGGGGCGTGGTTCCACTGCCAGGGGAGGGCGAGGGTCGAGCCGTTCGGCTCGATCTCGGCAGCCGTCGGGCGCTCGAGGGTGGGAGCGGCGCCGACGAGCGAGACGTCGTCGAGCAGGTACTCGGTGCTCGAGGACGCCGGCTGCGGGTTGCCCCACGGCGTCTCGACGGCGAACTTCACGCTGCCGACGTTCGCGGTCTCGGGCACCGTGTAGGTCCCCGTGATCGTCGTCCACTGCCCCTGCGCGACGGCGGCGGAGGCCATCGTCACGGGTCCGGCGCCGAAGTCGGCGCAGAGGTTGAAGCGGACCGACGCGGGGCCGGTCGTGTACTTCACCTTCGCGGACACGGTGTACGTCACGCCGCGCTGGAGCGTGTTCGCGAGCACCTGGCTCGGGCCGGAGCCGTTGAGCGTGCGGGTGCCCACGCGGAGCGCGGCGGTGCCGGACGCCGGGTCGGTCGTGTCGGCCGACAGCGTCGCGCCGAACTGGCCGGCCCACGACGCCGTCCCCGACTCCGCTCCCGGATTCTGCAGCAGCTGCACGCCGAGCAGCGACGCGTCGTAGGAGGGCGCGGGCGGGATCGTCCACGACTCGTCCTGGTAGGCCTTCGCCGGGGCGTCGTTGTCGAAGTCGTCCGAGACGACGATGCTCTTCTGCCGCTCGAACAGCTCCTCCTCGGGGCTGAGGCGGATCGGCTTCGGGAAGCTCCCGCCCACCGGCACCGAGCCGTTCGTCCCGAACGTCGGCCAGCCGTCCTTCCACGTCGCCGGGATGAGCCCGGGGATGCGGCCGGTCGGGAAGCTGTCGCGGAAGAACATGCCGTGCCAGGCGGTCGAGCCGTCCTCCTTCGCGATCGGCACGAGGCTCCCCTGGGCGAACCCGCTGGAGTTCAGCACGCCCTTGCCCTCGTAGGGGTTGCTGCCGTCGGCGGTCGCGTAGCGGCCCAGCAGCTCGGAGGAGCGGAACAGCGCCACCTGGCGGCCCTGGCCCGAGGGCCAGGTGATGATGACGATGTAGTACTGCCCGTCGATGTACTGCACCTGCGCGCCCTCGAACAGGCCGCCGAGGTAGCCGGCTCCCGGGTAGTCGGAGGTGCGGAGGATGTTCGGGTACTCGGCGACGACGGTCGTCAGGTCCTCGCTCAGCTTCACGGCGCTGGTGGATCCGGAGCCGTAGAAGATGTACGGCGTGCCGCCGTCCGCGTCGTCGAAGAAGAGCGACGGGTCGTGGAAGGCGCGGCCGAGGGCCGTGCGGGTCCAGGCTCCGTCCTCGATGTCGTCGGTCGAGTAGAGGTAGGAGCCGCCGAGGTTGTTGGTGTTGAAGACCGCGTAGTAGCGGCCGTCGTGGTACCTCAGCGACGAGGCCCACTGGCCGTTGCCGTAGGAGTTCTGCCCGTTGCGGAGCGAGAAGCGGTCGCCGATCTCGAGCCGGTCGAAGACGTAGTTGACGATCTCCCAGTTGACGAGGTCGTAGGACTTCATGATCGGAGCACCCGGGCTCAGGTGCATCGTGGTGCTGATCATGTAGTAGATGTCGCGGCCCTCGTCGTTCTCGGACGCGGGCACGCGCTCGACGCTGACGTCGGGCACGTCGGCGTTCAGCAGCGGCACGGAGTAGGTACCGTCGCCGCGGTCCGTCGACGTGTACGAGGCCTTCGGCGACCACGCGCCGGCCGCGGTCGCCGGAGCTGCACCGGAGGCGAGCAGGCCCGCCGCGAGGAGGGCGCCGATCGCCGTGGAGGCGACTGCGCGCATCGGGGTCATTCGAACAGCGACAGCGTCAGGACGGAGGAGTAGTCGCCGGGGGCGACGTCGGCCTCGGTCTTCAGGGTGAGGCCCGCGGACACGGTCCAGGACCCGTCCGTCGCGGTCTCCTGCGAGTCGAGCGACAGCGCGAGCAGCTCCTGGTCGAACAGGCCCACGGCGTCGGCGCCCTCGTCGAGGATCGTGTCGACCGGGTCGCCCTCGGACACGAGGCCCGACTCGCCGCCGTCCACGAGGACCGGCGTCCAGCCGAGGTGGTCGGAGGAGATGTCCTCCTGGTCCGCGTCGCCGGTGAAGGCGCTCGCCGAGCCGAGGACGTACCACCCGGCTCCGTCCGGGATCTCGTCGACGGTCCGGGTGTCCGTCACGGTCACGTCGGGCAGCTGCCCGGTGAAGGCGCGCACCGTCGGGGTGGAGCCCTCCTCGGCGAGCGTGGCGGAGGTGCCGTCGATCGACATCGAGAGGGCGCCGGGCTGCTCCAGCTCCTCGATGCTGACGTTCACGTCGACGTCGTCGGAGCCGTACTCGGTGTCGGCGGCCGCGGCCGCGGCGGCGACGCCGGACAGGAGCAGGCAGCCGGCGAGAGCGGCGCCCGAGCGGACGAGCCAGAGGGGTCGGGGGGTGCGTCGCGTGGACATGGTGTTCCTCACTCGATCGGCATCGTCGCCGATCAGGTCGAGCGCCGGACGGCGCGGAGTGGTGGCGCGGCTCGAGGCCGCGAGAGGACGGAGCACGGCGCAGCCCGAGGGGCGTTCGGCCGCGCCTGGTGCGCAGGACGCGCGGAGAGTGGCGGACGGCTCGTGCGCGGCGGCTTCCACAGCGTGGCCACGCGAGCTCCAGCTCTCGACCCCCTCAGCACTGAGGGGAGAAAGGCTGCTCGACACTTGTCGCTCTCGACTGCTGAGCTTTCCCTCAGCTAGTCTTGCGGGCAATGTTACCGGGAACATACCCGATTGCAAGAACGTGTTCTCAACCGACCGGAGCAGCGCAGCGAGGCGATCACCGCGTTCCGCCGCGGCCGGGCGGGGACGGCGGGAGGGGACGAGGATGTCCGAAGGGGCGGCGACGGCGGAGGCCGAGCACGAGGCTCTGACGACGGAGTGCGCGGAGCGCTCGGGCGTCATCGGCGTGCTCCTGGGCGACTTCGAGCCGTTCGGCACGGAGGTGCTGCAGGGAGTGGCGACGGCGCTCCGGGGGACCCGGTTCGACCTCCTCGCCGGCAGCGGGGCGAGCCGCCCGGGCAGGGCGGGCTGGGAGCAGGAGTCCCTGCGGCGCTTCACCGAGGCGCACGTATCGGGAGCGATCCTGGTGACGCCCTCCGGCGTGATCCCCTCGTCGGACCTGCCGCTCGTGGTCGTGGATCCGCTGACCGCGCAGACCGAGCTGCACTCGGTCGCGACCGACGACTTCGGCGGCGCGCAGCTGGCGACGAGCCACCTGATCAGGCTCGGCCACCGCCGCATCGGCTTCGTCGCGGGCCGCCCCGACCTGGAGTCGTCGCACCGGCGCGGCGCGGGGTACCAGCGGGCGCTCGCGGACGCCGGCCTCCCCTACGACCCCGCGCTCGTGCGGGTCGGCCACTACCGGCACGACCCCTCCCTCGTCGCCGCCCACGAGCTGCTGCTGCTGCCCGATCGGCCGACGGCGGTCTTCGCCGCGAACGACGCCTCCGCCATCGCCGTGATCGAGGCGGCCCGGGCGCTGGGCCTCTCGGTGCCCGGGCAGCTGTCGGTCGTGGGTTACGACGACGTGCCCGACGCCTCCCGGGTGGTCCCCGCGCTCACGACGGTGAGGCAGCCGCTGCATCGCGTGGGGCGCGCGGCCGCCCGGGCTCTCCTGACCCTGATCGACGGCGGGAGCGTGGCCGAGCCGCACATGCGGCTGCGCAACAAGCTCGTGCTCCGCGGGTCGACGGCGCCGCCCGCCGACGGCCCGGAGTCGGGCTGACTCCTCCCCCTCCCCCAGCCGGCGGGAATACGCTCGGCGCATGAACCAGCAGCGCACTCCGGTCACGGTCACGGTCACGGGAGCGGGGGGCGCCATCGGCTACGCGCTCCTGTTCCGCATCGCCTCGGGTCAGCTCCTCGGGCCGGACGTCCCCGTCCGCCTGAACCTGCTCGAGATCCCCTCCGGCCTCCGCGCGGCCGCGGGCACGGCGCTCGAGCTGCAGGACGGCGCCTTCCCCCTCCTCCGCGGGATCGAGGCGACGGACGACGCGGCCGCCGCGTTCGACGGCGCGAGCGTCGCCCTCCTCGTGGGCGCCCGGCCGCGCAGCGCGGGCATGGAGCGCGCCGACCTGCTCGCCGCGAACGCGGGGATCTTCGGACCCCAGGGTGCCGCGCTGAACGCGCACGCCGCCTCCGACATCCGCGTGCTGGTCGTCGGCAACCCGGCCAACACCAACGCCTGGATCGCGCGGCGCAGCGCTCCGGACATCCCCGCCGGCCGCTTCACCGCGATGACGCGCCTCGACCACAACCGGGCGCTCGCGCAGCTCGCCGCGAAGCTCGACGCCCCCGTCGACGCGATCGAGGGCGTCGCGATCTGGGGCAACCACTCCGCCTCGCAGTACCCCGACGCGACGCACGCCACCGTCGGCGGGCGGCCGGTGCCCGAGCTGGTCGACCCCGAGTGGCTGCACACGGAGTTCGAGCCTCGCGTCGCCAAGCGCGGCGCCGAGATCATCGAGGTCCGGGGAGCCTCCTCGGCCGCGTCCGCCGCCTCCGCCGCGATCGACCACGTGCGGGACTGGGTCGACGGCACGTCCTGGACCTCGGCCGCCGTCGAGTCGGACGGCTCCTACGGGGTGGAGGAGGGGCTGATCTCCTCGTTCCCGGTCCGCTCCGTCGACGGCGAGTGGCGGATCGTCGAGGGGCTCGAGATCGACGCGCACTCCCGCGCGCGGATCGACGAGTCCGTGCTCGAGCTGCGCGCCGAGCGCGACCAGGCGCTGGCGTTCCTCGCGTCCTGACGCGCCCCTGCCCGTCCCCTCCCCGCGAGATGCCGCCTGTGATGGCGACACGCCGGGGGCGACCGCCACAGGTGGCATCTCGCGGAGGGGGTCAGCGGCGCTTCTCCGGAGTGGGGAGGGTGCCGGAGGCCCGGGCGGCCTCGTACCAGGCGTGCGCCTCCTCCTGGCGCTCCGCCTCGGCGCCGGTCGCGATCGCCGCGCGCACGTGCTCGGGCCCGTAGCCGAACGACGCGACCAGGTCGGCGGCGTGCGGGCGGATGCGGGCGAGCAGCCGGTCGATGTACGACGTCACCGCGACCGCTCGCTGCGACGACAGGCGCCCGTGGATGAGGTACCAGTCGAGGTGCTTCTCGATCAGGCCCAGGCCGAACAGGTCGCGGAGCCAGGTGAGGACGGTGCGCGTGCCCGCGTCCTCGACGCCGGCGAGCGCCTCCGTGAACGCCTCCCACTGCAGCAGCTCGGCGTGCGCGCGGGCCGCCTCGATCAGCTCGCTCTGGTGCGCGTTGAACAGGCGGGCCGCTTCGTCCGCGGGCAGCTTCGACGCCGGACGCAGCCGTGAGGCGATCCCCGCGACCATGCTCTCGACGCGGCTGGTGAGCAGCTCGCGCTGGTCCTCCCGCAGCTGGCCGACCGATCGGGCCGTCGATCCGCGGTCGGCGACGACCTGGGCCAGACGGCGCAGACCGGAGTTGTCGACAGTCGCCCCCGCGACTTGCGAGGCGGCGTACCGCGCCAGCTCCGCGGGCTGGGCGCCCTTGAAGCGGCGTCCGACGTCGGTCAGCAGGCGCTTGGCGACCAGCTGGAGGAGCACGGTGTTGTCGCCCTCGAAGGTCGCGTAGACGTCGAGGTCGGCGCGCAGCTGCGTCAGCCGGTTCTCCGCGAGGAAGCCCGCGCCTCCGCAGGCCTCGCGCGCCTCCTGCAGCGTGTCGAGAGCGTGCCAGGTCGAGAGCGCCTTCAGCCCGGCGGCGAGGGTCTCGAGGTCCTGCCGCGACTGCTCGGTGTCGTTCGCGCCGGAGAAGACCTCGTCGAACGCCCTCAGCAGCTTCTCGTGCGCGAAGGCGGCGGCGTAGGTGGTGGCCAGGCGCGGCAGGAGGCGGCGCTGGTGCCGCTGGTAGTCGAGCAGCACCTCCTCCCGCTCACCGCCGCCGGTGAACTGGCGGCGCTGGTCGCCGTAGGTGACGGCGACCGTCAGCGCGATCTTCGCCGCGGCGACCGAGGCTCCGTCGAGCGAGACGCGGCCCTGCACGAGCGTGCCGAGCATGGTGAAGAAGCGGCGGCCCGGGCTCGCGATCGGCGAGGAGTAGGTGCCGTCGGCGGCGACGTCGCCGTAGCGGTTCAGCAGGTTCTCGCGCGGGACGCGGACGCCGTCGAAGTGGAGGCGGCCGTTGTCGATCCCGTTCAGACCGCCCTTGAGCCCGTCGTCCTCCCCGCCGACACCGGGCAGGAACGCGCCCTGCTCGTCGCGGATCGGGACGAAGAAGGCGTGGACCCCGTGGTTCACGCCCCGGGTGACCAGCTGCGCGAAGACGACCGCCGCGCGCCCGTCCACCGCCGCGTTGCCGAGGTAGTCCTTCCAGGCCGCGCGGAACGGGGTCCGCAGCACGAACTCGCCGTCCTCGTAGGTGGCGGTCGTGGCGATCGACGCGACGTCGGAGCCGTGCCCGGTCTCGGTCATCGCGAAGGCGCCCGGGATCTCGAGGCTCATGATCCCCGGCAGCCACTTCTCGTGGTGCGGGCGGGTGCCCAGGTGCAGGACCGCGGCGCCGAAGAGCCCCCACTGCACGCCGGACTTGATCTGCAGGGAGGGATCGGCGGTGACCAGCTCCTCGAAGCCGGCGATGTTCCCGCCGTGGTCGGCCTCCCCGCCGAGGTCGACCGGGAAGGCGCGGTGCACGCCGCCCTCGGCGGCGAGCACGCGCATCTGCTCCGAGACGCGGAGGCGGTGCTCCTTCATCGGGAGACCGTCGGTGCGGTGCAGCTCGGGGCGGGCGGTCAGGGCGCGGCTGGCGAGGCGCTGCTCGCGCCAGGCGCCGAGCAGGGTCTCCCCGAGGGCGGCGACGTCGACGGCGGGGGCGCCGTCCTCGTCCAGGCGCGCGTCGACCTCGGAGCCGAGGGAGTCGACCGGCGGCGTGGGCGCGATGGGGCCCGAGCCGGAGCGCCGGGCCCGCGTGCGTCCGGTGGCCGCCCGATCGGCGGCGTCGGCGGCGGAGCGGGGGTGGGGAGCGGTGCTGACCATGGTGTTCGTGTCCCTTCGACCGTCTGCGGTTCGGGCCGCTCCCGGTGCGTCGTGCGCCGGCGGGTGCGGCAGCGGAGGCGGTCCTCGCACGGTAGGACGCGCGGCGGCGCGGCGGAAACGTTCCGTCGCCCGGGCACAAACGGCGCCGGGTGGAGGCGGAAGCGCGTTGTCGGAACCGACCAGGCGGAGGCGGGGCGCGCGGAGGTTCCGGGCGGCGGCGTGCGGAGCGGAGGAGGGTGCGGCTCGGTGCGGAGGAAGGGGCGCCTCCGCGGGCACCGCATCGCTAGTCTCTCGTCATGAGTGAGCCGCCACTGCCTCCCCCTCCGCCGGCCCGGCCTCCGGTGCCCGCGTCGCCCACGGCCGGCCCCCCAGCTCCTGTCGGTGCGGCGGCCTCAGGAACGGCGGGAGCGTCGGGTACCCGGGTACCGGGCTCCGGGACGCCGGATGCGCCGGGCATGGCGGCCCCGACCCGGCCCCCCGCCCGCGTGTGGGACGTGGTGCTGACGATCGTCCTGATCCTCGTCGCCTCCGCGGTGACGCTGCTTCTGTCGTTCTTCGGGCTGTTCTTCGCGATGGCCAGCGACTCGTGCGGCGGATCGAGCGCCTGCGACATCGGCCTGATCGAGGGCGGGATGGTCCTCGCTGCGGGAGGAGTGTGGGTGCCGTTCCTCGCGGCAGTCGTCGTCTCGATCGTGCTGCTGGTGCGCCGCCGGCTGGCGTTCTGGGTACCGGTCGCGGGTCTGGCGGTCTCGTTCGGCTGCACGCTGATCGGCGGGTGGATGGCGTCGACGGGCGCCGCCGGCTGAGGACGATCCCGCTCGCCGCCGACGAAGGGCGGACGCCCGCCACGGCCGACAGCGCGGCGGCCGTGTCTCAGGACCGGATCAGTAGCTGTCCCAGCCGGGTTCCCAGTCGGGCTCGTCCGGCGGCACCCAGTCGTCCTCCGGCGGCTGAGCGGCGGACACCGGCGGACCGGACGACTCGCGGCCGAACGAGGGCTTCGCTCCTCCCGAGCGGGAGGACCCGCCACGGGCGGCCGGCGCACGGCGCGGAGCGGGAGCCTCTTCACCGGGTTCCGGGACGGCGATCTCGGGGCTCTCCCCCGCGACGACGGCGAGCACGGCCTCTCCGTAGGTGAGCAGCTTCTTCTGGCCGACGCCGCCGATGATGCTGAGCGCGTCCATCGTCGCCGGCTCGGCCGTCGCGATCTCGCGGAGGGTCGCGTCGTTGAAGACGATGTAGGCCGGGACCGCCTGCGCGCGGGCCTGCGCGGCGCGCCACTCCCGGAGCCGCTCGAACAGCGGCTGAGCCTCACCCGACAGCTCGGCGACGGTGGACCGCCCGGAGCGGGAGGATCCGCTGGAGCGGGCCGGCTTCTCCGGCTCCTGCCGCAGCTCGACCTTGCGCTCGCCGCTGAGGACGGAGCCGGACGCGGGCGTGAGCACGAGCGTGCCGAAGCCGTCGTCGTTCACGCCGAGGAGGCCCTGCGCGAGGAGCTGGCGGGCGACTCCGCGCCACTGGGTGTCGCTGAGATCGGCGCCGATGCCCCAGGTGGCCAGGCCGTCGTGCTGGTGCTGGGTGGTGCGCGGCGTGGTCTTGCCGCGGAGGACGTCGATGATGTGCCCGGCGCCGAACTGCTGGTTGCGCTCGCGCTTGAGGCGGACGACCGTCGACAGGAACTTCTGCGCCGCGACGGTGCCGTCCCAGGAGGCGGGCGGCTCGAGGCAGGTGTCGCAGTTGCCGCAGGCCGTGCTCTCCTGGCCGAAGTAGGCGAGCAGGTTCACCCGGCGGCACTGGACCGTCTCGGAGAGCGCGAGCATCGCGTCGAGGTGCGCGGACATCCGCCGACGGTGCGCCAGGTCTCCCGGCGACTCGTCGATCATCCGGCGCTGCTGCACCACGTCCTGCAGGCCGTAGGCGAGCCAGGCGGTGGAGGGCAGTCCGTCGCGGCCGGCGCGACCCGTCTCCTGGTAGTAGCCCTCGACCGACTTGGGCAGGTCGATGTGCGCGACGAACCGCACGTCCGGCTTGTCGATCCCCATGCCGAAGGCGATCGTCGCGCAGACGATGACGCCCTCCTCGCGGAGGAACCGCGACTGGGCGGCGGCGCGCACCCGCGAGTCGAGGCCCGCGTGGTACGCGACGGCGTCGAAGCCCGCCGAGCGCAGCGCCTCGGCCGTCGCCTCGACGCTCTTGCGCGAGAGGGCGTAGACGATGCCCGCGTCGTGCGCGTGCTCGCGCCGCAGGAAGTCGATCAGCTGCTTGCGCGGCTCGACCTTGTTGACGATCCGGTACTGGATGTTCGGGCGGTCGAAGCTCGAGACGAAGTGGCGGGCGGCGCCGAGGTGCAGGCGCGAGGTGATCTCGCGGTGGGTCGCCTCGGTGGCGGTCGCGGTGAGGGCGATGCGCGGGACGTCGGGCCAGCGCTCGGCGAGCTCGCCCAGTGCGAGGTAGTCGGGGCGGAAGTCGTGGCCCCACTGGCTGACGCAGTGGGCCTCGTCGATGGCGAAGAGGGCGATCCGGCCCCGGGCGAGGAACTGCTTCATGCCCTCGTTGCCCAGGCGCTCCGGGGCGACGTAGAGCAGGTCGAGCTCGCCGTCGAGGTAGGCGCGCTCGACGCGGCCGCGCTCGCCCGCGTCCTGCGTGGAGTTGAGGAACTCGGCGCGGACGCCGTTCGCGCGGAGGGCGTCGACCTGGTCCTGCATCAGTGCGATGAGCGGGGACACGACCACGCCGGTGCCGGGCCGCACGATGGCGGGGATCTGGTAGCAGAGGGACTTGCCGCCGCCGGTGGGCATCAGGACGACGGCGTCGCCGCCTCCGATGACCTGCTCGACGATGGCCTGCTGCTCGCCGCGGAACGAGCCGTAGCCGAAGACCTTCTCGAGGATCGCCTGCGCCTCGGAGGATCCGGATCCCGGCGCGCCGCTCGCCGCGTCGCTCCGGACGCCGCCGCGGGACTCCGCCGAGGGGTCGGCGAGCGGCGGGGCGGGGAGGGCTGTCGCGGTGGGCTCTGTCACCCGGGGAACTCTACCCGCCGCCTCCGACGCGGCCCCGGGGGTTCGCGGAACTGTGGAGAAGGGCTGGAGGGAGGGGGCTGGGGAGGCTGCTGCAGGGAACGTCGGGTGCTTCTGCCGCGTCCGGCTCAGAGGTCGGTGAGGGTGCGCGAGTCGCCGTCCCAGAAGCGGACGCCCGCGAGGCCGACGGTGAACGGCTCGCCGAGGATGGGGACGGCCTCGCCGAGCTGCTCGGCGCGGAGGCGGCGCGAGACGCTGATGTGCGGCGTCCAGGCGCTCGGCAGCGAGGTGTCGACGCCCCCCGGAACGAGGCGCGTGGCGCGGTCGTGCAGAGCGTCGAGGGCGGGCGAGCGGACCACTCCCCAGGCGAGGACGAAGCGCCCGGCGTGCGGGAAGAGGAGGACGGCGCCCAGGTCGGCCGTCGCCGGCAGCGGACCGAGCGCGCCCGGCTCCGGGGCGGTCAGCTCGGGCCCGGCGACCAGGGTGAGGTGCGGGCGGTTGCTGGCCGACGTGTGCAGCGCGAGGCTCGGGATGCCGGCTGCCTCGAGCGCCTCCCACTGGCTGCGGACGCGAGCCTCCGACTCCGGATCGAGGAGGACTTCGAGGCTGCGCATGTCCACATTCTGCCGCGGCTCCTGTGTGAGGCCCTTCGCGGGTGCGCGCCCACTCGCGGGCGCGCGCGCTCCTCGCCCACTCCCGCGAGTGTGCAGAAGTCGTCGCACTCGCGAGTACGCAGAACTTGTCGCACTCGCCCTCGACTGCGACAACTCTCGGAGACTCGGCGCGCGGCCACTCGGGCGCCCCCGCGAGTGTGCAGAAGTCGTCGCACTCGCGCTCGACTACGACAACTCTCGGAGACTCGACGAGCGGCCACCCGGGCGCTCCCGCGAGTGCGCAGGAGTTGTCGCACTCGCGCTCGACTACGACAACTCTCGGAGACTCGACGAGCAGCCACTCGGGCGCCCCCGCGAGTGTGCAGAAGTCGTCGCACTCGCGCTCGACTACGACGACTTTCGAGTACTCGCGGGGGGCAGGGGCGGGGAGCGGAGAGCGGGCGAGCACCGCCGGCCCGCTCCCCGCTCCCGCGTCCGCGTCAGCCGATCGTCACGAGGGCGGCGAACAGCTCGGGCGCTCGGCGGTCGACGATCCGGCCGCCGACGCGGATGCCGACCAGCGCGAAGACGGTGCCCAGCACGAGGGCGGCCGCCAGTCCGATCAGGCCGAAGGCCGGGTCGCCGCCGATGAGCGAGATCGCGCCGAGGACGATCGACGGGAGCGCCAGCAGGCCGGTCGCGGCCATGCTCCCCAGCATCACGACGCTCGAGATCATCCCGGAGCCCGGCGGCGTCTTCAGCGGGCTGTCACCCGGCCCGGGCACGGGGTACACGACGAGCGACGAGGCGACGCTCGACACTCCGAACCCGCTGAGCACGAGGGCCAGCGCCATGCCCAGCACGGCCGGGATCGCGTCGGCGCGTCCCGCGTACAGCGCGGTGCCCACCGCCACGACGACCACGGCCGGGATGCCGATGATCGCGGCGGCGATGACGCGACCGGCGCGGTCGGCCGACCCCGTCACTCCGGAGCTCACGTGCGCCGCCCAGGCGGTGCCGTCGTACGACACGTCGGCGCAGAGGGTCACGCCGAAGATCAGGCCGACGAGCACGGCCGAGAGCAGCACGAAGGTGTCGCCGCCGCTGCCGATCGCGGAGTAGAAGACCGCGAGGACGACGACGGCGGGGATGACGAGGAGCCCCCGACTGTAGCGCGGATCGCGCCACCAGTAGCCCAGGGCGCGCGCGGCGACGGCGCCGGTCGGGGTGCCGGGGAAGCGCCCGAACAGGCCCAGGCCCGCGGATCCGGAAGCGGAGTGCGCGCCGGACGCGGCGGGCTCCGCGAGCGCGTGCCGCAGCGCCCGGGCCCACGCCCAGACGAGGACGGCCAGCGTCGCGATCCCGATCAGCAGGCGCGCGACCGCCGCCACCCCGTCGCCCGCGACGACGGATCCCGGGACCGCCCAGATCGCGCCGAGCGGCGACCAGCCGAGGGCGCCCGCGATCACGGGCAGGACGTCCAGGCCGTCGCGGATCACGGTGGTCAGGCCGAAGAAGAGCGGTCCGAGCAGGATGACGACGACGAGCACGACGCCGCCGATCACCTCGCGGTAGCGGCGGCTCGAGCCCAGGCCCGTGGTGAGCGCGCCGATCAGGCGGGACGCGACCACGCAGGTCGCGACGCCGATCACCGCAGCGACGAGGCCGGGCAGGATGCCGATCGGCCGGCTCCACCAGGCGGCGGCGGAGGCGAGCGCGCCGAGCGAGGTCACCACGCCGGGGATGCCCGCGAGGCCCGCGGCGGCGAGCCCGAGGAGGAGGGTCCGCAGCGGGATCGGGAACGTCGCGAGGGTGGGCAGGTCGAGGCTCTGATCGGAGCCGGACAGGAAGATCGGCCCGAGCACCCAGCCGAGGATCAGAGCGGAGCCGCCGAGCACGATCGCCACGTTCGCGAACGCCGGGTCCGTGCCTCCGAGCGCGACCAGCCCGGCCGCGACCAGGCCGAGCACCGCGATCGCGTAGAGGCCGCCGAGGATCACGCCGATCAGCTGCCACACGTTCCGCGTCAGCGAGTTGCGGAGCAGGAGCAGCCGCAGCCTCAGGAGATGCGCAACCATGCCGGGCCCTCCTGGTGGGTGCGGCCGCCGACCAGCTCGACGAAGCGCTCCTCGAGGCTGGAGCCGGCGCGGACCTCCTCGAGGGTGCCGGAGGCGAGCACGCGGCCGTCGGCGATGACCGCGACCCGGTCGCACATCCGCTCGACGAGGTCCATGGAGTGCGACGAGACGATGACCGTGCCGCCCGACGCGACGAAGCCGGTGAGGATGTCGCGGATGTTCGCCGCCGAGACCGGGTCGACCGACTCGAACGGCTCGTCGAGCACCAGGAGGCGCGGGGCGCGCACGAGCGCGCAGGCGAGCGCGATCTTCTTGGTCATGCCCGCGGAGTAGTCCACGACGAGGGTGCGGTCGGCCGGGTCGAGGCCGAGCAGGGCGAGGAGGTCGTCGGTCCGCTCGACGACGACGGAGCGCCCGAGCCCGCAGAGCAGGCCGTAGTAGGTGACGAGCTGGAGACCGGTGAGGCGGTCGAACAGCTTGACCCCGTCGGCGAGGACGCCGATCAGCCGCTTCGCCTCGAGGGTGTCCTTCCAGACGTCGACCTCGTGGATCGTGACGACGCCGCTGTCGGGGCGGAGCAGGGCCGTGGCCATCGAGAGGGTCGTCGTCTTGCCCGCGCCGTTGGGGCCCACGAGCCCGAAGAAGGAGCCGGCGGGGACGTCGAGGTCGATGTCCTTCACGGCCTCCTTGTCGCCGAAGCGCTTGCGGAGGCCGCGGATCCGCAGGGCGACCTCGCCGTGGCGGCCGGAGGCCTCGGGGGCGGCCCACGCGGGAGTCGCGGAGTCGGTGCGCTCGGAGTCGGAGTGCTCGGCAGCGGTGCCGTCCGCGGCGGTGCGCGCGGCGGCGGAGCTCTCGGTGTCCGTGCCGTCCTGGGGAATGCCGGGGGGCGTCGTCCCGTCCATGTGTGTCCCTTCCGGGCCGCGGTGGGCGGCCGCTCGACCACCCTAGGCAGGCGCTGCGGCCGGGGCATCCGTCCAGCGGTGGAGTCGCGCGGAACGCGCCGGCGCGACCCGGCAGCTCGGCGGGGCGGCGCGGAACGGGGCGGGATCAGTGCCGCACCGCAAGCTCGGCAGCCCGGCGGGGCGGAGCAGGATCTTCGCGGCACAGCGGCGCCGATGGTCCGGCGAGGCGGAGCGGGATCTTCGCGCCGCAGCGGCCCCGGCGGTCCGACAGGGCGGGGCGGGAGCACGGCCGCCTACGCTGGCCCCATGCCCACGCTCCTCCTCGTCCGGCACGGACGCACCACCGCGAACACCGCGGGGATCCTCGCCGGACGCACCGCCGGAGTGCGGCTCGACGACGTCGGACGGGCGCAGGCGGCGCGCACCGGGGAGCGGCTCGCAGCGGTCGAGCTCGCGACCGTGGTGTCGAGCCCGCTCGAGCGGTGCCGGCAGACCACCCGCTTCGTCCTCGAGCGGCAGACCGGATCGCCGGCGACCGTGATCGACAAGGGCATCACCGAGTGCGACTACGGCGACTGGTCGGGTCGCTCGCTGCGGGATCTCGCGACGGAGCCGCTCTGGGCGACGGTGCAGAACCAGCCCTCCGCGGTGGTCTTCCCCGGCGGCGAGGGGATGCTCGCGATGCAGGCCCGGGCCGTGTCGGCGATCCGCAGGCACGACGCGGCGGTGGCGGAGGAGCACGGGGCCGGCGCGGTGTGGGCGGCGGTGAGCCACGGCGACACGATCAAGGCGATCCTCGCGGACGCGCTCGGCATGCACCTCGACCTGTTCCAGAGGCTCAGCGTCGGACCGGCGTCGGTGTCGATCATCCGCTACGGCGCGGGGCGGCCCGAGGTCGTCGCGATGAACACGGACGCCGGGGACCTGGGCTGGCTGCGGAAGGCGGCCCCCGTGGCGGACGCCGCCGTGGGGGGCGGGGCGGGGCACGAGTAGGCGGGGGTTCGAGAGGCCCGCTTCGGGGCTTGATCGAGCGGCAGGGGTGCGGGTGCTCGGCGGTGCGGGATCTCGATGCGCCCGCTCCGGGCTCCCCGATCAGCAGGAGGGGCCGGCTCCCCGATCAGTAGGAGGGGCCGGGCAGCGGCGTGTCGAGACCCGTCCTCTCTCGACACGCCTCCACCTGAACGGGGAGCCCGACGCGCGCAGCCACTGCGGAGGCGGGCGCTCGTAGACTGAGGGCATGCCTCCGATCGTGCACGGATTCGACTGGCCCGATCGCGTCGTCGTGGGGACCGTCGGCTCACCCGGCTCGCGCTCCTTCTACCTCCAGGCCAAGACCGGGCCCCGCGTGGTCAGCGTCGGCCTCGAGAAGCAGCAGTCGGCCCTCCTCGCCGAGAAGATCGACGAGATCCTCGACCAGCTGATGACCGCCCAGGGCAACCCGGTCAGCGTCCCCGCCGGCACTCCCCCGGAGCTCGTCGACAACGATCCGCTCGACCAGCCCGTGGAGCCCGAGTTCCGCGTCGGCGGGCTCAGCCTCGGCTGGGACCCGTCCACCGCGCAGATCGTGATCGAGGCCTACCCGCTGACCGAGGCGGAGGACGACTCCGAGGAGGAGCCCGAGCCCACCGAGATGCTGCAGGTGAAGATCCCGGTCGGGACGGCGCGCGCCTTCGCGAAGCGCACCCTCGAGGTCGTCGGCGCCGGACGTCCGCTCTGCCCTCGATGCGGCGAGCCGATGGATCCCGACGGGCACGACTGCCCGCTCGCATGAGCGACCCGGGCGGGCTCGACGGCGAGCTGGAGCTGGCCGGCCGGATCACGATCGCCTCGAACGCGACGTTCCTCGCGCAGCTCGGCGAGACGTCCGTCGTCTACAAGCCGATCTCGGGCGAGAAGCCGCTGTGGGACTTCCCGGACGGCGTGCTCGCGGGCCGCGAGGTCGCCGCGTACCTCGTCTCGGAGGCGCTCGGCTGGAACGTGGTGCCGCGCACGTGGCTGCGCGACGGTCCGCTCGGTCCGGGCATGGTGCAGCTCTGGCAGGACATCGATCCGGACCAGGACGCCGTCGACCTGGTGCCCGCCGACTCCGTGCCCGACGGATGGCGGCACGTCCTCGACGGCAGCGACGAGGAGGACCGCGACATCTCGCTCGTGCACGAGGACTCGACCGCGCTGCGCCGGATGGCCGTGTTCGACGTCGTCGCCAACAACGCGGACCGGAAGGGCGGGCACGTGCTCGCGCTGCCCGACGGCCACCGCTACGGCGTCGACCACGGGCTCACCTTCCACTCCGAGCACAAGCTGCGCACGGTCCTCTGGGGCTGGATCGGCGAACCGCTGCTCGAGGAGGAGCTGACGGCGCTGGCGCTCCTGCGCACGCGGATCGACGGTCCGCTCGGCGAGGCGCTCTCGGAGCTGCTCACCGAGGACGAGATCGCCGCGTTCGCGAAGCGCTGCGAGAGGCTCGGCTCCTTCGGCCGCTTCCCGGGCCCGCGGGGCGGGATGCCCGCGGTGCCCTGGCCGCTGTTCTGAGCCGGGCGCGTTCAGAACGCAGGACGAACGCCTCTGGAGCAGGGCAGACGCGCTGATCCGCAGGCGCGGTAGCAGATCTCTCCTGCATCGTGAACGGCTCAGAAGCTCCAGCCCCGGCCGAACAGCTCCTCGCCGGGCGTCCCGCCGCCGCCCGGACCCGCGCCGCGAGCGCCGAGGTAGGAGGAGACGACGGCCGCGCCGAGGTCCTCCGCCTCCGGGTTCACCACCGAGCCGCCGACCCGGCGGGCGAGCGAGTCGATGAAGCGCGCGAGGCCCGGGTCGTCGCCCAGGCGGAAGAACGTGGTGTGCGCGCCCAGGCGGAGCGACGCGTCGAGCTCGCGGACCGAGACGGCGACGGTCAGCGGGTCGGGCGGGTAGTCGAAGAAGACGCCGCCGTCGGGCTCGAGGTGCGCGGTCGGCTCGCCGTCGGTGACGATGAGCAGCACCGGCTGCGCGTTCGGGTGCTTGCGGAAGTGCCGGTTGGCCAGCAGCAGCGCGTGGTGCAGGTTCGTGCCCTTGTCCCACTCCGCGTCCAGGCCCACCAGCTGCTCGACGTCCATCACCTCGGCGCGCCGGCCGAAGGCGACGAGCTGCAGCGCGTCCCCGCGGAACCGGCTGCTGATCAGGGTGTGCAGGGCGAGCGCGGTGCGCTTCATCGGCACCCAGCGGCCGTCCATCGCCATCGAGAACGAGGTGTCGACGAGGAGCGCGACACAGGCCTGCGTGCGCGCCTCCGTCTCCTGCACCTCGACGTCGTCGATCCGGATGCGCACCCCCGAGCCGACCGGTCGGCCCTCGCCGGCCGTGCGGGTGAGGGCGTTGGTCACCGTGCGGGGGATGTCCCAGGCCTCGGTGTCGCCGAACTCCCACGAGCGGGTCGCTCCGGAGCGCTCGCCCGCCGCACCTGCGCGCCGGACGTCGCGGGCGCCCTGACGGCCGGAGACGGTCTCGGCGATGTCGCGCAGGAGCGCCCTGCCCAGCTGGCGCATGGCCTTCGGGCTGAGGGCGAGGCGGCCGTCGGAGCCGCGGCGCAGGGTTCCGGAGTCGCGCAGTGCCCGCTCCAGGCGCTTCAGCGTCTGCGCGTCGACGGAGGCGTCCTCGCCCAGGCGCTTCGCCAGCAGGTCGAGGTCGAGGTCGTCGAGGGAGGAGCGGTCCGTCTGCGCGAGCTGGTCGGCGAGGGCGTCGAGGTCGGCCAGCTCCTGGAACACGCCCGTCCCGTCGCCGAGTCCGAGCCCCTGCTCGCCGTCCATCCGCTCGGAGCCGCCCCAGTCCTCGCCGGGGCGGAGCCCCCGCAGGGTCTCGTCGAGGCGGCCGAGGGACTGCAGGAGCTCCGGCGTGCCGAAGGCCTGCTGGGCGAGGGCGTCGAGCTCGGCGCGCTGCTCGGCGGTCATCGAGTTGCGCATCCGCTGGGCCGCGGCCGCGCGGGCGGCGAGCGCGTCGATCAGCTCGTCCACCGACTCCGGGCCCTCGGGGAAGTACTCGCCGTGCTGCTCCAGGAAGGCGTCGAACTGCTCGGGGGTGTCCTCGCCGCGCGCGTGCGCCTCGAGCAGCTCGTTCAGGTCGCGGAGCATCGCGTCGATCGCGGCCCGGTCCTCCTCGCTCGCGTTCTCGAGGGCCTGCTTCATCCCCTCGAAGCGCTGGTCGAGCATCTCGCGGCCGAGGAGCTCGCGGATCCTCTCGAAGTCGGCGCGCGCCTCGGGGCTCTGCCAGCGGTAGTCGCTGAGCTCCGAGACGGCCGCGGCGGGCGAGGGCGGAAGGCTGTCGAGCTGGATCTCGGCGAGCGCGCGGTCGCCGTCGTCCATCTGCGTGTCGCGGGCGAGCTGCTTGCGCTCGGCGAGGACGGCCTTGTCGAGGAGCTCGCGGATCTCGCGGAGGGTGCCGTCGAGGTTGTTCTTCTGCGTGAGCTCGCGACGGCGCTCGGCGACGCGGGCGGCCAGGTCGTCCAGGCCCTCGCGGTCGCGGGCGCCCCGGCGGAGGAACTCGCGCAGGGCGCGCTCGGGCGAGGTGCCGCCCATCACGTCCTCGCCGATCGCGTCGAGGGCCTCCTTCAGGTCGACCGGAGGGGCGAGCGGATCGGGCCCGCCGTCGTACTTCGCGTAGCGCGCGTCGCGCTTCAGCCGGCGGTTGCCGCGCGGAGCATCAGCCATAGACGGCCTCGCCCCCGCCCGTCTCCTTGCTCAGCTTCCGCGAGAGGTAGAGGCCCTCGAGGGCGAGCTCGACCGCTCCGGCGCGGCGCCCCTCCCCCACGGCATCGAGGCGCTCGGCGACCTCGTCGTAGACGCGGGCCTCGCCGAGCAGCGGCAGGCCGGCCAGGAACTCGCGGGCGGTCACCTGCTCGCCGGTCGTGATCATCGCGCCGTTCTCGACCGCCTCGACGAGCGGCCCGAGATCGACCCCGCGCAGGTGGGCGCGGACGGTCTCGGCGGTCGCCTGGCGGAGCAGGTGGTCGAGGATCTCGTCCTCGCGGCCCTCCTCCCCCGACTCGAACTCGATCTTGCCGCCGAGCACGTCGACGGCGGTCTCGAGGTCGATGGGGCGGGCGACCGCCTCCTCCTCGCCGCGGCGGGTGGCGCGGTGCAGGGCGGCCGCGGCGATGGTCTCGGCGCCGGCGATGGCGAAGCGGGCGCTGACGCCGCTGCGCTGGTCGACCGAGCTCGACTCGCGCAGGGCCCGCGTGAAGCGGGCGAGGATCTCGATGAGCGCGTCGGGCACGGTCGCGACGAGGTCCGCCTCCTGCCGGATGACGGCGACCTCGTCGACGAGCGCGGTCGGGTAGTGGGTGCGGATCTCGGCGCCGAAGCGGTCCTTCAGCGGCGTGATGATGCGGCCGCGGTTCGTGTAGTCCTCCGGGTTCGCGCTCGCGACGACGAGGACGTCGAGCGGGAGGCGGAGGACGTAGCCGCGGATCTGGATGTCGCGCTCCTCCATCACGTTGAGCATGGCGACCTGGATCCGCTCGGCCAGGTCCGGCAGCTCGTTGATCGCGACGATGCCGCGGTGGCTGCGCGGGATGAGGCCGAAGTGGATGGTCTCCGGGTCGCCCAGGCTGCGGCCCTCGGCCACCTTCATCGGGTCGACGTCGCCGATGAGGTCGGCGACGCTGGTGTCGGGGGTGGCCAGCTTCTCGACGTAGCGCTCCTCGCGGGGCTTCCACGCGACGGGCAGGTCCTCTCCCAGCTCCTCCGCGCGGCGGCGGCTCTCCGTGGTGATCGGCTCGTAGGGGTGCTCGCCGAGCTCGGATCCCTCGATGACGGGCGTCCACTCGTCGAGCAGACCGACGAGGGTGCGCAGGAGGCGGGTCTTGCCCTGGCCGCGCTCGCCCAGCAGGACGATGTCGTGGCCGGCGATGACGGCGCGCTCGACCTGCGGGATGACCGTCTCGGCGAAGCCGTGCAGGCCCGGCCAGGGGTCGCGGCCCTCGCGCAGGGCGTCGAGCAGGTTGTCGCGGATCTCGGTGCGGAGGCTCTTCTGCACGTGCCCGGAGGCACGGAGCTGGCCGAGGGTCTGGGTCGTCGGGCGCATCACCTCGGCAACGCTACGCCGCAGGTCCGACACGTGGTGGAGGTGCGGCGTATTCGCGGCGCGGGCTTGCGCGGGCGCGCTTCGAGGCACCGCTGGGCAGGCGGGGCACCGCTGTGGAGGCGGCGTCACGGCGAGGCGCGCGGCGTCTCGGCGGGCGGGTGGCGCGGGGAGCCGCGGACGGCTCAGCGCTCGAGGCGCGGGGCGGCGGCGAGCAGGCGGCGGGTGTACTCCTCCTGCGGCGCGGCCAGGAGCGACGCGGCCGGACCCGCCTCGACGATCCGGCCCTCGCGCATCACGGCGATGCGGTCGCTCATGTGGGCGATCACGCCGAGGTCGTGCGAGATGAGGAGGAGGGCGAGGCCGTGACGGCGCTGCAGGTCGTCGAGCAGGTCGAGGATCTGAGCCTGCACCGACACGTCGAGGGCGGAGACGGGCTCGTCGCAGATCAGCACGTCGGGGCGCGTCGCGAGCGCCCGGGCGATCGAGACGCGCTGGCGCTGACCGCCGGAGAGGGTCCGCGGCGAGCGCCGCTCGAGGGCGGGGTCGAGTCCCACGCTCTCGAGCAGCGCGGGCACGGAGGCGGTGCCGGCGTCGCGGAGGAGGCGGCCGACGCTCCAGCGCGGGTCGAACGAGGAGAGGCTGTCCTGGTAGACGGCGCCGATCCGCGGGCGGCGGGGACGGCGGGAGCGCTCCGTCACTGCGGACCACGGCTCGCCGAACAGCTCGACGGCGCCCGCGTCCGGACGCCGCAAGGCCAGCACGAGCCGGGCCACCGTGCTCTTGCCCGATCCGGACTCCCCGACGAGCCCCACGGTCTCGCCGCGTCGCAGCTGGAGGTCGACGCCGTCGACCGCGACCCGCACTCCTCCGCCGGGCAGCGCGAAGCGGGCGGCCAGACCGCGGGCCGCGACCACGACCTCGCCGGGGGCGTCGTGCGGGGTGGCCGGGGCGGTCGGGTCGGTGAGCCGGGAGCCGCGCGGGCGCCCCGCGGGGACGGCCGCCACGAGCGCGCGGGCCTCGGCGCTGCGGGGCGCGCGCAGCACCTCGGCCGCGGTCCCCTCCTCCACCACGCGGCCGTCGGCCAGCACGAGGATGCGGTCGGCGAGGCCCGCCACCACGGCGAGGTCGTGCGAGACCAGGACGAGCGCCCGGCCGCGCGCCTTCTGCTCGGCGAAGAGCTCGAGCACCCGGGCCTGCACGGTGACATCGAGCGCGGTGGTCGGCTCGTCGGCGACGAGCAGCGGCGGGTCGAGCGCCACGGCCGCCGCGAGGAGGGCGCGCTGGCGGAGCCCGCCGGAGAGGTCGCCGGAGCGCTCGCGCATCCGCTCGGCCGGCTCCGGCATGCCGACGCTCGCCAGGGCCTCGATCGTCCGCTGCGCGCGCTCGGCCGCGGGCGGGCGGCCGTGGAGGCGGAGCACGTCGCCGATCTCGCGGCCGATCGGACGCAGCGGGTCGAGCGACAGCAGCGCGTCCTGCGGCACGAAGCCGACGGATCCGCCGCGCAGCCGCCGCAGCTCCCGCTCGCCCGCGCCGACCACCTCGGTCCCGCCGACGCGGACGCTTCCGGTCACGGCGCCTCCGCTCAGCCCCAGCAGCGCTCGCGCAGTGACGCTCTTGCCCGACCCGGACTCGCCGACGATCGCGACGCACTCCCCCGGCTCCACGCGGAGCGAGACCCCGTGCACCACCTCGACGCCGTCGAAGGCGACCCGGAGCCCCTCGACGACGACCGCGCTCACCGCGCACCCCTCAGACGCCCGCCGAGGACCGTCGTCGCGATCGTGGTCAGCACGATCGCCAGTCCCGGGAACACGGTCAGCCACCACGCGCTCGCGAGATAGGTGCGGCCCGCCGAGAGCATCGCGCCCCACTCCGGCGCGGGTGGCTCGGCGCCCAGACCCAGGTAGCTGAGGGCCGAGGCCCAGACGATCGCCTGGCCGACGCCGAGGGTCGCCAGCACGGCGAGCGGCCCGAAGGTGTTGGGGAGGACGTGACGGAGGAGGATGCGGACCGGCCCGTGCCCCAGCACCCGCGCCGCCTCGACGTAGCCGGAGTCGCGGATGCCGAGCAGCTGCGTGCGCAGGATGCGGGCGTAGCCCGGCGCGGTGGAGAGGCCGACCGCGATGGTGGCGGGGACGACTCCGGGGCCGGTGACGACGATCACGAGCAGCGCGAGCAGGAGTGCGGGGAACGCGAAGAGCACCTCGAGCACGCGGCCGATCACTCCGTCGACGACGCGGCCACCGAACGCCGCGACCACCCCGAGCACCGCGCCGAGGACGAGGCCGATCGCGGTGGCGCTGGCGCCGATCAGCAGGGACGCGCCCGCCCCCGCGATGAGGCGGCTGAGGACGTCGCGGCCGGACTCGTCGGTGCCGAGCAGGTGCGCGGCGCCCGGCGGGGTGAAGGCGTCGCGCGGGGCGACGGCGAGCGGATCGGAGGGGGCGAGCAGCCCGGGCGCGACGGCGGCGAGCAGGAGCAGCACGACGAAGACCGCGGCCAGCACCTCGCCCGCGCGGAGGCGGGACGCGCCCCGGCGGAGCGGGCGGGCGGCGCGCAGCTCGAGCTCGCTCACGCGACCGCCTCCCGCCGTGCCAGACGCGGGTCGATCACGCGCGTCAGCAGATCGGTGGCGAGGGTCACGACGATGTACGCCACCGCCGTGACGAGCACGACTCCCGTCACCACCGGCACGTCACGGACCGTCACCGCCGCGAGCAGCGTCCGGCCGAGCCCCGGCCTCGCGAAGATCGTCTCGACCACCACGGCCCCGCCGATCAGGTAGCCGAACGCCCAGCCCGAGAGCGAGACCCCCGGCAGCACCGCGTGGCGCAGCGCGTGGCGGGCGCGGACGCCGAGCTCGCCCTCGCCGCGCGCCCGGGCGGCGAGCACGAACGGCGACTCCAGCGCGTCGAGGAGGGAGCGGCGCATCACCTGGCCGAGGAAGCCCGCCAGCGGGATCGCGAGAGTGAGCGTCGGCAGCACCAGCCCGGCGGGCGACCCGGTGCTGACCGGGGGCAGCCAGCGCAGCGCGGTCGCGAAGACGGCGATCAGCACGGTCGCCAGCCAGAAGTGCGGAAGCGCGGCTGCCGTGAGCTCGAGGCCGGAGCCGACCGCGGCGGCGAGCCGGCCGCCCCGGGTCGACCAGAGGGCGGTCGCGAGCGCGAGGATCCACGCGGCGGTCAGCGCGAGCACGGCGAGCAGGAGAGTGCCGGGCAGCTGCTCGCCGAGGATCTGCGCGACCGGGGTGCGGAGGGAGTAGGAGGTGCCGAGGTCGCCGCGCGCGAGCCTGCCGAGCTGCACCAGGTACTGCACGAGGAGCGGCTGATCGAGTCCGTACTGCTCCCTCACCGCGGCGAGCGCCTCGGGCGACGCCTGCGACCCCGGACCGCCGAGGATCGCCTGCGCCGGATCGCCGGGGACGAGGCGGATGAGCACGAAGACGGCGGTCGCGACGGCCCACAGCACCACGAGGGCGCCGCCGAGGCGGAGGAGCACGCGACGGATCATGCGGGCGGTCGTCCTCTCCGGTCGGGGGCAGTGGGCGGGGTGCGGCGGGGTCCGCTCTCTCTTGAGCACGGGGTCTCGAGGCTCTGCCCGCGGCGGCCGCTCGACCGGCATGAGGCGCGGAGCCACAGGACCCGCGCCTCAGCGATCACTCCAGGGCCGGGTCAGACCCAGGCGTCGGCGAACCAGGGGGTCGACACGGTGTCGAGGGCGACGAGTCCCTGGACGGCCGACCGGTGCAGGTAGTGGTTCTGCTGGTCGTAGAGCGGCAGGATCCAGTAGCCCTCGAGGACGATCCGCTGCGCCTGCTCGTACAGGTCGGCGCGGGCGTCCTCGTCGGTCGTGGCGCTCGCCTGCTCGAGCAGCGAGTCGAGAGCGGGGTCGGCGATCTGCGCGTGGTTGGCGAAGTAGCCGCTCGGCGCGGGGGTGATGCCCGAGGAGGAGTAGAGGATCCGCAGCACGTCGGGCCCGACCTTCGTGTACGGGGCGCTCACCAGCTCGTACTCGTTCGACGCGAGCGCGGTGTACCAGCTCGACAGGTCGAGCAGGCTGATCCGCACGTCGAAGCCGAGGGTCTTCGCCGAGGCCTGGATCTGCTCGAACAGCGACTGCTCGGCCGGGATCGACTGGTTGGTGCTGACGGGGAAGCGCAGCGTCAGCGGCGTGCCGTCCTTCTCGCGGATGCCGTCGCCGTCCGAGTCGACCCAGCCGGCCTTCTCGAGCAGATCCTCCGCGGCGGTCACCTCGGAGTCGGACCCGGCGTCCTCGAAGAGCGACGGGTCGGAGTACGCGGTCGCCTCGCGGCTGGACAGCGGAGAGGAGGAGCGCTCGGCCGTCCCGAAGAAGAGGGAGTCGATCGCGTCGTTCACGCCGACGCCGCGGATGAACGCCTCGCGGACGGACTCGTCGTCGAACGGCGCCTGGCCGGAGTTGAGCTCGAGGCGGTTGACCGAGCCGGGCCGCGGCGCGTCGAGCTCGACGAGGTCGGAGGCTCCGGTCGCGGCCTTCAGGGTGTCGGGCTGCGCGTTGTCGAGCACGTCGACCTCGCCCGACTGCAGCGCCGCGTAGCGGGTGGCGGAGTCGGGGATGAAGCGCCAGGTGATGCTCGCCAGGTGCGCGGGGCCCTCGTGGCCGTCCCCGGTCGGGCCGGTCGACGCGTCGTAGGCCTCGTTGCGGGTGAGGGTCACGTGGTCCTGCTTGACCCATTCCGAGACGGTGAAGGGGCCTGTGCCGACGGGCGCCTCGCAGTTGGCCTCCTCGCCACGCGCGATGCCGGCGGGCGACTCGATCGCGGTCCACGGCTGCGCGAGCGACTCGAGCAGCGCACTGTCCGGCGCGGTCAGGGTGAAGCGGGCGACGGTCGGCGAGACGGCCGTGACGGAGGCGACCTTCGCCACCGCGAGGTAGCCGGTGGAGGACTTGGTCGCCGGGTCCTGCAGGTGCGCGATGTTCGCGGCGACCGCCTCCGCGTCGAGGGCGGTGCCGTCGGTGAAGGTCACGCCCTCGCGCAGGGTGAAGTCGTAGCTGAGCGCGTCGTCCGAGACGGTCCACGACTCGGCCAGCCACGGCGTGATGGTGCCGTCGGCGTCGCGCGAGACGAGGGACTCGAGCACCTGCGTCGCGAGGAGCGCCTGCGGGTAGTTGCCGCCGACGTGCGGATCGAGGCAGGTGGGCTCGGCGTCGCCGGACGCGTAGGTCAGCGTCCCGCCGTCGACGGGGGTGCTGGAGGCGTCGGGCGTCTCGGCGGTGCAGCCGCTGAGCAGGAGCGCGGCGGCCGCGACGGCGGCGGGGAGGGCGAGGAGGCGGGGGCGCAGCGGCATGACGTCTTTCGTGGAGGGGTCGGAGGCGTTCGCGTTTCTTGGACGCGACCCAGGAAACGCTAGCAGGGCGTGGAGGCGGCGGACGGGGATCGCACGGATCCGTGGAGGAGTGCCCGGATCCCGCGCTGGGGAGGGACGAATCGCGCTGGCGGAGATCTCTGACGCGCCAGGCCGCGGAGATCGGCCCCCTCTCTCCTACTGTCGGTGCATGACCTCCGCCGTGCTCGCCCTCCTGTTCGGCTCCGCCATCGCCCTCGTGGGGCTCGTGCCCTGGGCCGCCCTGCAGTACCGGCGTCGCGGAGTCCTCGGGATCGGCAACGCGGTGCTGGCCTTCGCCGCCGTGGTCTACGCGCTCGCCCTCGTCACCTACACGCTCCTCCCCCTGCCCGACGAGGCGACGGTCGCCGCCGCCTGCCGCACCGGATCGGGTCCGCAGCTGCGCCTGTTCGCCTTCGTCGGCGACATCGCGAAGGAGGGCGGGATCGACGGGCCCCGCGCGCTGCTGACGAACCCCGCGTCCGCGCAGGTGCTCCTGAACGTCGTCTTCTTCGTCCCCCTCGGGATGCTCGTCCGCCATCTCGCCCTGCGCGGGCGCCTCGTCGCCGGGCTGATCGGGGGCACCGTCGTCGGCTTCGCCGTGTCGCTCCTCATCGAGGTCACGCAGCTCACGGGCGACTGGTTCCTCTACCCGTGCGCCTACCGGCTCTTCGACGTCGACGACCTGCTGGCCAACACGGTCGGCGCCCTGCTCGGCACCCTCCTCTCCCCCGTCCTCCTCGTCTTCACCCGCCGAACCGAGGGCGCGGTGCCGGAGCTGGCCCGCCCGGTCACGATCCGCCGCCGCGCGTTCGGCATGTTCTGCGACGTGCTCGCGCTGAGCCTGATCACGGGCGCGCTCGTCTCGGTCACCGGGATCGGCCTCGTGCTCGCGGGGGTGGACACGCGGTCGAGCCCCGGGGACGTGGTCCTCGGAGCCCTGCCGTTCGCGGCTCCGCTGCTCCAGCTGGTGATCGTGCTGCGGTCCGGGCGGACCCTCGGCGAGACGGTGGTGCGCCTGCGTCCCGAGCCGCGACCGCTCCTCCGGCAGCGGCTCGTGCGCTGGGCGGCGGGATCGGGCGGCTGGTCGACCCTGCTCGCCGTCGAGGGCGGGTTCTGGTCGCTGCTCGCCTTCGTCCTCGCGGCGGCCGCCGTGATCGGCCTGTTCACGACCCGGGGCCACCGGGGGACGGCGAACGCGCTGGCGCGCCTCGATGTCGTGGACGAGCGGGCGGCGGCGCCGTCGGCCGTCCACGAGACGGACTGAGAGGAGCCCGCCGGCCGCCTCGGCGGGCCGCCGATCAGACCGCCGCGCGGAGCCCCTCGACCAGGTCGTGCTGCGCCTCGCGGCCGGCCCGCGTGGGCACGAGCGGGTACACGTGCACCTGCCCGACGGCCTCGTGCAGCTCGAACGGGACCCCGGCGGCCGCCGCCCGCTCGGCCAGCACGTGCGCGTCCGGGTTGAGGACGTCGCGCGTGCCGGTGAAGACGGTGAGCGGACCGAGGCCCGCCAGGTCTCCGAACAGCGGGCTGACCACGGGATCGAGCAGGTCGAGGGAGCCGCGCCAGCTCTCGGCGAGGACGCGACCGCCCGGCGTGCCGAGCCACGGATCCGTCGGCTGCACCTCGGGGATGCGCGGGTTGCTCCAGGAGAGGTCGAGTGCGGGCGAGACGAGGGTGGTGCGCGGCAGGACCACCCCGTCGTCGCGCAGGGCGAGGGCCGTCGAGAGCGCGATCTGGCCGCCCGCCGAGTCGCCGGCGAGGCAGGTCGCGCCGTGCCGCTCCAGACTCCGCAGCACCAGAGAGCGGACGCCGTCGCGCGCCTCGAGCGCGGTGCCGAAGGGCACGAGCGGGTAGATGGGGAGGGTCACCGCGACGGAGGCCTCGTCGGCGATGCGCGCGGCGAGCCACCAGTGCTGGGGCGCGATCTCGTTCACCCAGCCGCCGCCGTGGACGTAGACGACGCCGCCGCGGATCACCCTGGGGCGGATCGTGTAGACCGGCCAGGAGCCGACCTGCTCCACGTCGACGCGCACGCCGGGCCGGAGGCGGGGCGGCGGGCCGTAGGAGGCGGGACGGAGCGCACGCTCCCGGATACGGCGGCGGGCTCCCTCCGCGCTGACGAAGGTGCGGTTCGCGCGGGCGAGCCGGAGCGCGAAGGGGACGAGGGCATCGGGGACGACGAGCGGCATCGCCCGAGCATCGCGCACCCCGGTGCGCGGCGGCTGGGCGGCGGCGGGCTCGGACTCCGTGGACTCGGCCTCGACGGACTCGGCCGCCGATCCGGGGAGGTCGGAGGACTCGGCGCGGGCATCCGCGGACGGAGCATCGGGGACGCGCTCGACGCCCGGACACCCGCGCACACCACGTCGCCCGGGCACCCCGCGCACAGCACGACGGCCCGGCCCGTGGAGGGAGCCGGGCCGGGGCCGCCGGTCAGAGCGGTGACTGCACGCCCGCGGAGCGCGGGGCGGCAGCGACCTCGCTGTCGGCCGGGCGCTGCGGGTCAGCGTCGCGCGGCGGAGCGGCCGGCGAAGCGCGTGTAGACGAGCAGGACGATGATCGCTCCGATGATCGAGCCGATGATGCCGGCAGGCTGGAAGAAGCCGTCCATCGGGTCGTGCTGGAAGATCAGGAAGCCGAGGAAGCCGCCGACGAACGAGCCGACGATGCCCAGCACGATGGTCATGCCGATGCTGATGCTCTGCTTCCCGGGGACGATGAGCCGGGCCAGCGCTCCTGCGATGAGTCCGACGACGATGAGGCTGATGATGAGACCGAGCATGGCGGTCGTCCTTCCGTTGTGCGGGCGGGGGCCCGCTGATCGGTTCCGCGGTTGCGGGACCGGTGACTACGCAACCACCCCGGAGGAGGCGCCGCTACACCCCTGGGGGTGTGCTCGCCCCGACGAGCCGTGCGGTAGCGTCCGACCATGACCCGCCGTGCGCCCCTCACCGTCGCGCTCGTCGACGACTACGACGTCGTCCTCACGGGCCTCGCGCACATGTTCGACCACTACCGCGACCGGGTGGTCGTCGCGGAGATCGACGCGAACGCCTCCCTCTCGGACCGGATCGACGTCGTCCTCTACGACTCGTTCGCCCAGCCGGAGTCGGACCACCACGAGATCGCGGAGCTGGTGCGCAACGAGCGGGCCGAGCACGTGGTCGTCTACACCTGGAACTTCGCGCCGACGCTCATCGCGGACGCCCTCGAGCAGGGCGTCCACGGCTACCTCTCCAAGACCCTGCCGGCGCGGGAGCTGGTGGCCGCGCTCGAGCGGGTGGCCGCGGGCGAGGTCGTCGTCAGCGACCCTCCGCGGCGGGCGGGCAGCGCGCCGGGCCTCGACTGGCCGGGCCGCCACGAGGGCATCACCGACCGGGAGTCGGAGATCCTCGCGCTCATCACGCAGGGCAAGAGCAACGCCGACGTCGCGGCTCTCACCTACCTCAGCCCCAACACGGTGAAGTCCTACATCCGCAGCGTCTACGGCAAGATCGGCGCGACCAGCCGCACGCAGGCCGTCCTCTGGGGCGTCGACCACGGCTTCACTCCCGACCACCACCGCATCGACCACTGGCTCGGCGGCCCCTGACCCGCGCCCGGACACCCTCCGAGAGATGCCGCTCGGGTCCGGGACACGCCGACGGACCCGTACTCACGCGGCCTCTCGCGGAGGAGGACGGGGGCGCACGCACCGCTACGGTGTGGCCATGCCCCTCGACCGCGCGCCGACCATCCGCGACGTCGCGGTGCGGGCCGGAGTGTCGTACCAGACGGTCTCGCGGGTGCTCAACGACAGCCCCCAGCTGCGGCCGCGCACTCGGGAGCGCGTGCTCGCCGCGATCGAGGACCTCGGCTTCCGGCCCAGCGCCGCCGCCCGTGCCCTGGCGACGAGCCGCTCCGGCCTGATCGGGATCCTCGCCGCCGAGAGCCACAGCTTCTACGGCACCGCCACGGCGATGGCCGCGATCGAGCAGGCGGCGCGCGACGCGGGCTACCGGGTGCCGGTCGTGAACGCGGCGCCGGACGCGGAGTCGCTGGCCGACGGCCTCGCCCACCTGCAGCGGGAGTCGGTCGAGGCGATCGTAGTCCTCGCCCCGCAGGAGCGCGCGCTGGAAGCGATCGAGAGCCTCGCGATCGGCGTCCCCTCGGTCACGCTCGGCGCGACGGACCGCGGCGCCGACTCCCTGCTCCTCGTCGACCAGGCGGCCGGAGCACGGCTCGCCACCGAGCACCTCGTCGGCCTCGGCCACACGCGCATCGCGCACCTCGCCGGTCCGCAGCACTGGGTGGAGGCGCAGGCCCGGCTCGAGGGCTTCGGCGCCGGGATGAGCGCGGCCGGCCTCGCGCCCGTCGCCGTCGTGGCGGGCGACTGGAGCGCCGAGTCCGGCTACCGCGCCGGCCTCCGCCTCCTCGACGGGTCGCCCCTGCCGACCGCGGTGTTCGCCGGCAACGACCAGATGGCCCTCGGACTCCTGCACGCCTGCACCGAGCGGGGACTGCGTGTACCGGAGGACCTCAGCGTCGTGGGCTTCGACGACGTGCCCGAGGCGGCGCACTACCAGCCGCCGCTGACGACCATCCGCCAGGACTTCGCCGAGGTCGGCCGCCGCACGATCGGCGTCGTGCTCGCGGAGCTGCGCGGCGAGGAGCCCGCCGTCGACCGCCCGGTGCCGCCGGTGCTGGTGGAGCGGGCGTCGACGGCTCAGGCCTGAGCGCCGCCCCGCACCGGGGGCGGCCGCCGCCTCCTGACCGGCGCCCCGCCCCGACCCTCGTGCGGCCGCCACCTCCTGAGCTCCCGCCTCACCCCGCGTGCGGCAGCAGCACCTCCACGCGCCCCTCGCGCACCCGCGTCTCGAACCGCGGCTGCGGCGAGGTGGCCGGCCCGCGCAGCACCTCGCCGGTCTCGAGCGAGAAGGCGCTGCCGTGCCACGGGCAGGCGACGCACGCCTCCCCCGAGGCGTCCGCCGAGACCTCGCCCTCGTCGAGCGGGCCCGAGAGGTGGCTGCAGACGTTCGACAGCACGTCGATCCGCTCGCCCCGCCGGAAGGCCAGCAGGGGAAGGCCCGCGACCTCCCTCCTCACCGGCGTGCGCTCCGGCAGGTCCGCCAGGGCGCCGAGCTCCTGCCAGCCCGAGGGGAAGCGGTGCGGCACGTCCTCCGCGTGGTTCGCCCCCGCCGCCTGCCGGTAGCTGAGGTGGCCGCCCAGGTAGCCGCCGCCCGAGACGACGGCGAGCCCGAGCATCCCGAGCACCTTCCCGCTCGTGGTGCGCCCGCGGCGGCGCTGCACCCACGACGCGGCGTAGAGGCCCGTCGCGACCACGTTCGCCGCCGAGTGCACCAGCCCGACGCGGGTCTGCTGCTCGTGCAGCTCCGACCAGTCGGTGAAGCCGGAGGCGGCGGTCGGCAGGACGCTGATCACGCCGACGCCGACGAGGGTCCGCGCCGCGCGCTGGTTCCCCGGCAGCAGGTCGAGCACCGCCGCCGACACCCAGGCGCCGGTCGGCACGAGGACGAGCAGCGGATGGACGGGGTGGCCGACCGGGACGCCGTGCAGCACGTCCCGCACCGGCTGCGGCCGGACCAGGGCGTTCACGGCCCGCTTCACCCGGCCGACGAGCGGATCGAGGGCGGCGGCGTTCTCGAGGCGGGTGACGAGTCTGACGAGTCTGATCTCACGCACGCCTCATGCGACCAAGCGGGCGGCCCCGGCGGAAGGGGCTTGCGGCGGAGGAGCAGCAGTCGGACCCCGCCGACCGGCCCCTCGCTTGCCGACCCCGAGCCGTTTCGCCTACGCTGACCCGGGGCTTTGTGAACGGTCACATCGCCCGAGCGAGGAGCATGATGGACCAGCGCAGGCCCACCCCCGCCGACGTGATCACGAGCGGCGCCACCGCCCTCGGCATCGAGCTCGGCTCCACCCGGATCAAGGCGTGCCTGGTCGATGCGGCCGACCCGTCCGTGGTCCTCGCGGTCGGCAGCCACGAGTGGGAGAACCAGTTCGTGGACCGCCGCTGGACCTACTCCCTCGACGCCGTCCACGCGGGCCTCCAGGCCGCCTACGCGGATCTCGTCGCGGACGCGCAGGCGCGTCACGGCGTGCAGCTCTCCTCCGTCGGAGCGCTCGGCGTCTCGGCGATGATGCACGGGTACCTCCCCTTCGATGCGGACGGCGGGCTGCTCGTCCCCTTCCGCACCTGGCGCAACACCAGCACCGGGCCCGCATCGGCGGAGCTCACGGAGCTGTTCGGCGCCAACATCCCGCTGCGCTGGTCGCTCGCGCACCTGCACCAGGCGGTCCTCGACTCCGAGCCGCACGTCGAGCGGATCGACTTCCTCACCACCCTCGCCGGCTACGTGCACTGGCGCCTCACCGGCGAGAAGGTCCTCGGAGTCGGCGACGCCTCCGGCATGGTCCCGACCGACCCGGCGACCCGCGACTACGACCAGCGCGTCGTCGACCTCTACGACGAGCGCGCGGCCGGCGCCGTGAAGCCGCTGCGCGAGCTGCTGCCCGCCGTGCTCCCCGCGGGCGCCGACGCCGGCTCGCTCACCGCCGAGGGCGCGCTCCTGCTCGACCCCACCGGCTCCCTCCGGCCCGGCGCCCGCGGGGAGCACGGCGGGCAG